>CALWDM010000036.1 GCA_944376695.1 uncultured Mediterraneibacter sp.
AGCCAGGCCTTGCACAGACCTGGCTCTTATTCTTTGCAAAAAAGTGCTGCCGCACTAATTTAGTGCGACAGCCCCTTTGTTGTAAGGCCAGAGCCATGTTTAGAAACCTGCATTTTTTGTGTTCCGCAAAACGGAACTTTCTGAACAAAGAAACCATCTGCAATGCGGATGAGTCAGAATTGATTTAGCTTACAGTTAGTTTACAGTGAAAAATCTCCATTGACAAAGTATAGTGATTGTGCATACAATAGTTGCATATACAACTGTTTGGAAGCGGTAAGATATTTCTATTCTGGCTGCGGCTCCCTGCTTCTTACTGCCCTCAGATTTATGAAAGGTGTGTGCTCACTATGATACGGCGGATCTTTTCTTATTCCGGGAAATATAAAAAATATCTGGTCTTTGCGGCTCTTTGCATTACTGCGGAGTCGCTTTTTGAGCTTCTGATCCCTCTGATCATGGCAAATATCGTGGACATCGGCGTCGCAGAAGGGGACCGCGGATATATTTTCCAGCAGGGAGCCTGGATGCTCGTGTGCGCGGGTCTTGCCCTTCTCCTCGGGATCGGGAGCGCGAAGTTCTCTGCCATTGCGGGCCAGGGGCTGGGCGCGAACTTAAGAGAAGCGGAATATGCGAAATTCCAGCAGTTTTCTTTTGCCAATGTGGATCACTTCCAGATTTCTTCCCTTGTGACCAGGATGACCAGTGATGTGACCAATATCCAGAACAGTATTTCCGGCGGGCTGCGCCCGGCGTGCAGGGGGCCTGTCATGCTGGTGGCGGCCACGGCGGTGGCCTTTTCGATCAATGCCAGACTGGCGGTCGTGTTCCTTGTGGCGCTGCCGACGCTTGGGATCTGTCTGTATCTGATCATAAAAAATGTGCGTCCCCTGTACGCGAAGATGCAGGGAGCCATCGACCTGGTGAACCGGATCATCCAGGAGAACCTGACAGCGGTCCGGGTAGTCAAGGCTTATGTAAGAGGAGAATATGAGATCCAGAAGTTCGGGGAGGTAAACACGAATCTCCAGACCCAGTCTGAGCGGGCGTTTAAGCTCGCCATGACGAATATGGCGGCAATGCAGTTCGTCATGTACGGCACGATCCTCAGCATCCTCTGGTTCGGCGGGGGCATGATCCGCGTGGGGACCATGCAGGTGGGAGAACTGACCGGATTTTTAAGCTATGTGCTCCAGATTCTGAATTCCCTGATGATGATCTCCAATATTTTCCTCATGCTCACGCGCTCTCTTGCGTCCGGGAAGAGGATCATCGAAGTGCTGGACGAAGAGATCGACATCAAAGAAGACAAGGCGCAGGATATCGAGGTCACCAGGGGCGAGATCGAGTTCAGGCATGTCTGCTTTAAATATAAGAAGGAAGCGGCAGAATATGTGCTCTCAGATATCAGCCTGCACATCAGGGCGGGCCAGACCGTGGGGATCGTCGGTCAGACAGGGTCCGCGAAGACAACTCTGGTCCAGCTTATTCCTCGGCTTTATGATATCTCTGCCGGAGAGCTGCTCATCGACGGGCAGCCGGTGGAGCGGTATCCGCTGAAACACCTGCGTGACACGGTGGCGGTGGTCCTCCAGAAGAATACGCTCTTTTCCGGGACGCTGATGGAAAACCTGCTGTGGGGAGACAGCGCCGCTTCCCGGGAAGAGGTAGAGGAAGCCTGCCGGATCGCCGGGGCGGACGAATTTATCGGGCGTCTGGAGAAAGGGTATGATACGGAGATGGGCCAGGGCGGCGTGAATGTGTCCGGCGGGCAGAAGCAGCGTCTCTGCATCGCGCGGGCGATCCTGAAGAAACCGAAGGTGCTGATCCTGGACGATTCCACGAGCGCGGTGGATACTGCCACAGAGGCGCGGATACGGGAGCAGCTCTCTCAGAAGCTGCCGGATATGACGAAGATCATCATCGCCCAGAGGATTTCCTCCGTGCGGCACGCGGACCAGATCGTGGTGCTGGACGACGGGAAGATCCAGGGCATCGGCACCCACGAGGAACTGCTCTCAGGCAATAAGATCTATCAGGAAATCTATGATTCCCAGAAGGAAGGAGCGGATCTGTAATGGCCAGATATACCGGATATAAACGCCCGAAAAATACAAAGAAAGCGCTCAGGGAATTATTTCACTACATGGGGTATCACAAGTGGCTCCTGCTTCTTGTGGCGGTGCTCGTGTTTATAAGTACAGGGGCGAACGTGGCGGGCACGTACCTTCTGAAACCTGTGATCAATCAGTTTATCCTGCCCGGGGATATCAGAGGACTCATCTATGCGCTCATCGGAATGGGGATCATGTACCTGTGCGGCGCGCTGTCCACCTTCGGGTATAACCGTCTGATGGTAAAGACTTCCCAGAAGGTTGTGGCGGATATCCGCCGGGATCTCTTTGCCCATGTGCAGAAGCTGCCTCTAAAATATTTTGACGCCCATACGCACGGAGAGCTGATGAGCCGGTTTACCAATGACGTGGATACGGTGCAGGAGGCGCTCAATAACAGCTTCACTATGGTGATCCAGAGCGCGCTGACGCTGACGGGCACAGTGGTCATGCTCCTCGTGCTCAACGTCAATATGTCTCTGATCGTGATCGTGTTCCTGTGTATCATGTTCTTTTTCATTAAATGGAACGGGAGACGGAGCAAAGAATATTATGACAGGCAGCAGGCGTTCCTCGCGGATATCAACGGCTTTGTAGAAGAGATGGCGGCAGGGCAGAAGGTGGAGAAAGTCTTTAACCACGAAGAAGAGGACATGAAAGTATTCCGGGAGAAAAACGAGGCCCTGCGGCGGGCGTCCACTAAGGCTCTCGGGTACTCCGGGATGATGGTGCCGAGTATTGTGTCCCTGTCGTACGCAAACTATGCGGTGTCCGCCTGCGCGGGCGGACTGCTGGCCATTGCGGGGAGGATGGATCTGGGAAGCCTTGCCGCGTACCTTGTCTATGTGCGGCAGAGCGCGATGCCGCTGAACCAGTTTACGCAGCAGGTGAACTTCATCCTGTCCGCTCTTGCGGGGGCGGAGCGTATTTTCGAGATGATGCACGAGGAGCCGGAGATCGATGAAGGGAAGGTGCGCCTTGTCCGCACGGAGAAAACAGGAGAAAACGGCAGGATCGGGTATGCGTATGCATGGCAGGACGAGGAGGGAAAGCTGACTCCGTTAAAGGGGGACGTGAGGTTTGAGAATGTGACCTTTGGCTATGTGCCGGATCAGAAGGTGCTGGACGGGATCAGCCTGTATGCGAAGCCCGGTCAGAAAATCGCGTTTGTGGGCTCCACCGGGGCAGGAAAGACAACGATCATCAACCTGATCAACCGGTTTTATGAGATACAGGGCGGACGGATACTCTATGACGGGATCGATATCAGGGATATCCGGAAGGAGGATCTGAGGCGTTCCCTTGCCATGGTCATACAGGACACCCATCTGTTTACCGGTACGATCACGGACAATATCCGCTATGGGAATCTGTCGGCCACAGATGAAGAGGTGGCAGAGGCGGCGAGGCTGGCCAACGCGGATTCCTTTATCCGCAGGCTCCCGGACGGATACCGGACCATGCTTTACAGCGACGGGAGCAATCTCTCCCAGGGGCAGAGGCAGCTCCTCGCCATTGCAAGGGCAGCGGTGGCGCATCCGCCGGTGCTCATCCTGGATGAGGCCACGTCTTCTATCGATACGAGGACAGAGCGGCTGATCGAGAAGGGGATGGATGCGATCATGGAAGGCAGGACCGTGTTCGTGATCGCGCACAGGCTTTCGACAGTGCGCAATTCCAAAGCAATCATGGTCCTGGAGCACGGGACGATCATCGAGAGAGGTGACCACGAGGAGCTCCTGGAACAGAAGGGACGGTATTACCAGCTCTATACAGGAATGTACGAATTAGAATAGAAGGGATAGACGATGGGACAGCAGTTGAGGGAGATTTTATTTCAGATCGAGCTGATCAAGAGAAAGCGGGTGCAGGAATTTCTGCTGGGGATCGGTCTGACGCCCGGGCAGGGGCAGGCGAGGATCCTTGTATTTGTGGACGCCCATCCGGCGGTCACCCAGAAGGAGATCGCGGACGCATGCATGCTGGATGTGACGACCATGTCCAGGACGCTGGATAAACTGCAGAAACAGGGACTGATCATAAGGGAGAGAGACCCGGGGTGCAGGCGCTCCTGCCGGATCAGCCTGACAGAAGAGGGCAGGAAAAAGGCAGAGGCAGTGAGAATCGGATTTTCAGAGATCGAACAAATGATATGCAGCGGATTTCGCGAAGACGAGATCGGACAACTGGCGGGACAGCTTCTGAGGATCAAAGAAAACCTGCTGAAGTGAAGGGGAAAGTGAACAGGAAAATAAATGAAAAATGAATGAATAAAAAAATGAAATTTCAAAAACAAATCCTTTTTTCCTGAAAATGCGTTGATAGAAAATAAAATAATGCAGGAAAGGATTGACGAACCGTCATAAATTATATACAATATCAGACAGTGAGTAAATAAGAAAGTGGAGGAGTCCTGCGATGACTGCGTACAAAGATTTAAGTAAAGAAGAGTTATTGGAACTGAAAAACAGGCTTGAGGCTCAGTTTACCGAAGTGAAGGCAAGAGGACTGAAGCTTGACATGTCCAGGGGAAAGCCGTCTGCTGAGCAGCTTAACCTGTCTATGGATATGATGGATGTGCTCAACAGCAGCGCGAACCTGATCTGCGAGGACGGAGTGGACTGCCGCAATTACGGCGGGCTTGACGGGATCATAGAGGCAAAGCAGCTTCTTGCCGACATGATGGAAGTGCCGAAGGACAATGTGATCATCTTCGGAAACTCCAGTCTGAACGTGATGTATGACACAGTGGCGCGGGCGATGACCCACGGAGTGATGGGAAGCACACCGTGGTGCAGGCTTGATAAGGTGAAATTCCTGTGCCCGGTGCCGGGATATGACAGACATTTTGCCATTACAGAGCACTTTGGCATTGAGATGATCAATGTCCCCATGACTCCCACAGGACCGGATATGGATATGGTAGAAAAGCTGGTCAGCGAAGATCCGGCGGTCAAAGGGATCTGGTGCGTGCCGAAGTATTCCAACCCGCAGGGGATCACATACTCTGACGAGACGGTGTTCCGCTTCGCGAACCTGAAACCGGCGGCGGAAGATTTCCGCATCTACTGGGACAATGCATACTGCGTACACCATCTGTATGAGGATAAGCAGGATTATCTGATCGAGATCTTAAGCGAGTGTAAGAAAGCCGGCAATCCGGATATGGTATATAAATTCTCCTCTACATCCAAGATCAGCTTCCCGGGCTCCGGTATCGCGGCGATCGCGGCGTCAGAGGCAAACTTAAAAGACATCCGCGATATGCTGAAATTCCAGACCATCGGACATGATAAGGTAAATCAGCTCCGCCATGTGCGCTTCTTCAAGGATGTGCACGGCATCGTAGAGCACATGAAGAAACACGCGGACATCATGCGCCCGAAGTTCGAGGCAGTCATCGAAGTGCTGGAGAGAGAGCTGGGCGGTCTGGGTATCGGCTCCTGGATCAAGCCGCTGGGCGGATACTTCATCTCCTTTGACGCGATGGAAGGATGCGCGAAGGCGATCGTGGCAAAGGCAAAAGAGGCAGGGCTCGTGATGACAGGCGCCGGCGCTACCTTCCCGTATGGAAAGGACCCGCACGACAGCAACATCCGTATCGCGCCGTCCTATCCGACGCCGGAAGAGCTTGCTGTGGCGTCAGATATCTTCGTTCTCAGTGTAAAACTTGTAAGTATTGATAAACTGCTTGGCAATCTTTAAAAAGTGTAAGGGGTCGGAGGATTTCAAGGAATATTTTCTGAATACTCAGAAAATATTCCTTGAAATCCTCCGACCCCTTACACTTTTTATGTGCACTTTTCGGTATTCCACAGGCGACATCCCGGTTTTCGCCAAATCGTGCGCAGTGCGTACACAATATCCGCAGCGGATCCCACAGCTATCCGATCAGTGTCCCCAGCCAGTACAGCACACCCAGCCCCCAGCTTGTGAAGATGCCGTACAGGATAACCGGCCCTGCGATCGTGAAGATCTTGCATCCGATACCAAATACCTGTCCTTCTTTTTTGTATTCGATTGCCGGGGCGGCAACGGAGTTGGCAAAACCGGTGATGGGAACAAGCGCCCCGGCTCCGCCCCATTTCGCAAGGCGCGGATAGATTCCTGTTCCCGTGAAAAGGACGCTCAGGAGGACGAGGAGCAGAGAAGTCCAGCTGCTGCAGTCGTCAGCGCTCAGATTTTTCAGTTCGCAGTAGTGATTGATGACCTGCCCGATGAAACAGATGGCGCCCCCCAGGAGAAAGGCTTTGAGCATATTCAGCCATACGTTGTGTTTCGGTGTTTTTTGTCTGACATATTCTTCATATTGTTTTTCCTGTTTTAAACGTTGTATTTTATCCATAGAGAAGTCCCCTTTCTTTGAGTCTGGCGCAAAAATGATCCGCGCAGTTTGCCCTGCCTGCGCGTCTGGACTGTACGCTAAAAAAACCTCCGCTGCTATTGGCGCAGCTCACTGGTGAATACTGTACTAGTATCTGGGATTATTCGGAAAATATACCCTGTATATTCATGGGAAACATGCACATAATATCCACATGACAGACGAAAAGGTGGGGATGTGGTATGGATGAGACCATAAAAGGAAGCCAGAGCCTGATATTCAGAAATGCGCCTTATCTGATAAGCGCGGCGTCAGTGACCGGCAGCAAGGAGACGGAAGGGCCTCTTGGGAAACTGTTCGATATGACAAGCGAGGATGATCTTTTCGGGGCGCAGACCTGGGAGGAGGCGGAAAGTACGATGCAGAAAGAAGCCTGTGTCCTGGCGCTTGGAAAAGCTCATGTAGCCCCGGAGGAGGTCCGGTACCTGTTCGGCGGCGACCTGCTGAGACAGGGGATCGCTACTTCCATGGGCGTAGAGGGATTGCAGATCCCGATGTTCGGGCTGTATGGCGCGTGCTCCACGTCCGGGGAAGCGCTCGCCCTGGCGGCGATGAGTGCGGCTGCCGGTTACGGGGAGTATATGCTTGCCGTTACTTCCAGTCATTTCGGAAGCGCGGAAAAAGAGTTCCGTTTCCCTCTTGGATATGCGAGCCAGAGACCGCTGTCCGCGCACTGGACAGTGACAGGGAGCGGCGCGTTTCTCGTCCGCTCTCAGGAAAGAGCGGAGCAGGGCGGCACGGCGCAGGAGTGCCTGGCAGGGGGCAGGACGGCAGAGGGCAGCGCCCGGCAGGAAAAGGCCGGGCAGAAGAGCCATGTCCGTATTGCGGGCGTGACGGTAGGAAAGATCGTGGATTATGGCTTAAAAGATTCCCAGAATATGGGCGCATGCATGGCTCCGGCAGCGATGGATACCATCGTCAGGAATTTTGAAGATATGGGGAGAACGGAGCAGGACTATGACCGGATCATCACAGGGGATCTGGGATATGTGGGACAGTCTATTCTGTTTGATCTGGTCAGAGGGAAGGGATTTGACATCCGTGAGCGTCATCTGGACTGCGGGATGACAATCTTTGACCAGCAGACGCAGGATACTCATGCAGGGGGAAGCGGATGCGGATGCGCGGCAGTGACATTGGCCTCCTTTGTGCTCCCGAAGATTGAAAAGGGCGAGTGGAAGCGGGTCCTGTTTGTCCCCACGGGAGCATTGATGTCAACGGTAAGCTTCAATGAGGGAGCCAGCGTTCCGGGGATCGCCCACGGGATCGTGCTGGAGCATTGCTGAGACACTGTTGAAACACTATTGAAACACTGTTGAAACAGGTGGGCGACGGCAGGAGGTTTGCTGAAATACTGCTGAAAAGCAGGAGAATAGCTGTACAGGAGGAAAAGAAGACATGGATTATCTGAAAGCATTTGTGATCGGAGGACTGATCTGCGCGCTCGTGCAGATCCTTCTGGACCGGACGAAAATGATGCCGGGGCGGGTCATGGTTCTGCTCGTATGCACGGGAGCCGTGCTGGGGTTCTGCGGGATATACAAACCATTCCAGGAGTTCGCCGGGTCAGGCGCGGGAGTGCCTCTCCTGGGCTTTGGAAACGTTCTCTGGCAGGGAGTGAAGGAAGCAGTCGATAAGCACGGGTTCATCGGCGTATTCATGGGCGGCTTTAAGGCGAGCGCGGTGGGGATCTCGGCGGCGCTGATCTTTGGATATATCGCATCTTTTATTTTTGAGCCAAAGATGAAAAAATAAGAGCGCCGGCGGCGGATCAGCCCCATACAGGCATTATGCATTGCCCTTGACAGAGCGCACTCTGTAATGCTATGATAAACCCCGTAGCAGAAAGAGGACTTCCGACGGTAACGGGGAGTCACGTTGTTCTTGAACGGTGATAAGATTTTCAAAAGAAAGGGAAGATTTTATCACCTTTTTGTATTCAGACAAAGGAGGATTACAGCACATGTGTGGAATCGTAGGATTTACAGGCGAGGAGCCGGCGGCTCCGATCCTGCTCTCGGGACTTGAGAAGCTGGAATACAGAGGATATGACTCGGCCGGCATTGCCGTGCGCAATGAGGAGACAGGCAGGATCGAAGTGGTGAAGGCCAAAGGACGCCTGAAGATCCTCTCGGAGAAAACAGACGGAGGGCTGGCAGTGCCGGGGACGTGCGGGATCGGCCATACCCGCTGGGCGACCCACGGGGAGCCGTCTGAGAATAACGCTCATCCCCACTGCACGGACGACAAGTCTGTTGTGCTCGTACATAACGGGATCATCGAGAATTATCAGGAATTAAAGGAAAAGCTCCTGAAATCCGGGTACAGCTTTTATTCCCAGACGGATACAGAGATCGCGGTCAAACTGGTGGACTATTATTATAAGAAGACAGGCACTCCGCTTGAAGCTCTGACAAGGGCGATGCTGCGTATCCGCGGCTCCTATGCGTTCGGCGTGATGTTTAAGGACTGCCTGGGCAGGCTCTTTGCGGCGAGGAAGGACAGCCCGCTCATCATCGGGAAGAATGAGTCCGGCTGCCTGATCGCTTCCGACGTGCCCGCGATCCTGGACAGGACGAGGAATGTCTACTATATCGGGAACATGGAGATCGCGGAGCTGAGCAAAGATGAGATCCATTTCTATAATATCGACCGGGAAGAGATCTGTAAGGACATGACGGAGATCAAATGGGATGCAGAATCCGCGGAAAAAGGCGGATATGAGCATTTCATGCTCAAGGAGATCCACGAGCAGCCAAAAGCTGTGCAGGACACGGTGGGAGCTTATGTAAAGGACGGTCAGATCGACCTGTCGGAAGTGGGGCTTACCAGTGAGATGCTGGCAGGGCTTGAGCGGATCTATATCGTTGCCTGCGGTTCGGCTTACCATGTGGGTATGGCGGCAAAATACGTGATGGAAGAGCTGGCGGCTCTCCCGGTGGAGGTGGATCTTGCATCGGAATTCCGCTACAGGAATCCAAAGCTTGTGAAAGACTCCATGGTGATCGTGGTATCCCAGTCCGGGGAGACGGCGGACAGCCTGGCAGCCCTGAGGCTTGCGAAGGAAAAAGGAGTGCCGGTGCTCGGTATCGTCAATGTGGTGGGCTCCAGCATTGCCCGTGAGAGCGATCACATCCTCTATACTTACGCGGGACCGGAGATTTCTGTTGCCACGACGAAGGCGTACAGCACACAGCTTATCGCGGTATACCTGCTGGCGATCCAGGCTGCGTTCGCGAAAGGACTGATCAGCGAAGAGCGGTACGGAGAGCTGATCGCGGAGCTGGGAAGGCTCCCGGAGAAGATCCAGAAGACACTGGACGACAAGGAGAGGATCCAGTGGTTTGCGAGCAAATATGCGAATGCAAAGGATATCTTCTTTATCGGACGCGGCATTGACTATGCGATCAGCCTTGAGGGAAGCCTGAAGATGAAAGAGATCAGCTATATCCATTCCGAGGCGTACGCAGCGGGAGAGCTGAAGCACGGGACGATCAGCCTGATCGAGGACGGCACCCTGGTCGTCGGTGTGGTGACACAGAAAGCGCTCTTTGAGAAGACGCTGAGCAATATGGTGGAGACAAAGAGCAGGGGCGCATACCTGATGGGGCTGACCCTGTACGGCAATTATAATATCGAGGACAATGCGGATTTCTCTGTGTATGTCCCGAAGACGGAACAGTATTTTACGACCAGCCTGGCCATCGTGCCGCTACAGCTGATGGGATACTATGTCAGTGTGGCAAAAGGCCTGGATGTGGATAAGCCGAGGAACCTGGCGAAATCCGTGACAGTAGAATAAAAAACATGCAAAAGGACCGATGCTATAAAGATGCGGAGCGATCAACGCCCGCCATCCGAACAGCATCGGTCTTTTACAAACATTTAACATGTCTCTGCATTCGCGGTCCCATGGCGTTGTGATACAATCGGTTCAGAGATCCTGAGTACAGGAAGAAAGGAAAATTGTAGAGAATCTACAGGGACATCTGCCATGGGAAATATCAGAAAACAGATTGAAAAGGGATACGCGGACCTGAGGCGCTCGGAAAAGCTGGCGGCGGATTATGTGCTGGAGCATATGGAACAGATACCGGACTTGTCCATAGACCGTCTGGCGCACAATGCGGGCGTCAGCCAGCCGACAGTGCTGAGGATGCTGAGATCCGCGGGCTTTTCCGGCTACCGTGACTTCTGCTACCGGCTCGTAGCGGAGCTGGCGAAAAAGGCGGGCACAGGAGAAGGCGAAAAAGGACCGATGTACGGATATACGCTGGATAAGTCGACGCCCCTGGAGGAGATCCCTTTCAATATGGCGGCGACCACGCAGAAAATGCTGGAGGAGACGATAAAGAATTTCTCCGGGAAAATCTATCAGAAGACAGTGGAAGCGCTGGCAAATGCCCGTCTGATCGATATCTACGGCGTGGAAAACTCCGAGGCCACGGCGCTGGATCTTTTGACAAAGCTTCTCTATCTCGGGCTGCCCTGCCGGTATTTCAGCGACTGCTATCACCAGCAGATCGCGGCGGGGGCTCTGACGCCTGAGGATGTGGCGGTGGGGATCTCCTATTCCGGGGAGTCAAAGGATACCGTAGACTCCCTCAGGAAGGCGAAAAAGGCGGGCGCGCGTACGATCGCGGTGACGAATTTTAAAGACGCGGCTATCAGCAGATATGCGGACATCCTGATCTGCACAAGCCAGGAGCAGCTGATGTATGGGGACGCGATCTTTTCAAGGTCGTGCCAGATTCTGGTCGTGGATATGATCTATATGGGCATTATCTCGCTGGATTATGACCGGTATACGGACAGACTGAAGCGCTGTGAGAAAGTAGTGCGGGAGAAAGCATACGGCGGGAATGCTCCCGGGAAAGACTGAAAATGGGATAGAACGGGAGTGTAGATTTTCTACATTTTTACATATGTTAAGCCTTTGTAAAGTTTACGGTTTCTTTACAAAGGCTTAATTTTTCTTTGATAGAAAACCGGGGAACAGCTCCGCTATAATTGCCGGTGCAGGCTGCGGGGCGATAAAGACGTTTCGTGGTGAGGGACACCGCCGGGCAGTGGAGAACGCCCGGGCGCGGATGCCGGCAGCGGCTTTGCAGAAACATGGCAATGAGAATCATCGTGAGGAGTTATGGATTATGTTAGAGTTGAAAAATGTAAAGAAGAGTTATGACGGCACTCCGGTGCTCACCGACATCAGCCTGAATATCGAGGACGGAGAGATCGTTTCTATATTAGGTCCCTCCGGATGCGGCAAGACCACGCTCTTAAACCTGATCCTCGGGATCGTGGATTCCGACGGAGGACAGATCATCTATAATGGAAAAGACATCACAGATGTTCCGATGGAAAAGAGAGGGTTCAACATCGTATTTCAGGACTATGCCCTGTTCCCGAACCTGAATGTGTATCAGAACATTACATACGGACTGAGGAACAACCCGGAGATCTCTTCGAAAGAGGAGGTGGAAGACCTGATCCGGCTGCTCGGCCTTGAGGAGCACTTAAATAAGAGGATCAGCCAGCTCTCCGGCGGGCAGAAGCAGAGGGTGGCGCTTGCGAGGACAATGGTAATGAAGCCGAAGATCCTGCTGCTCGATGAGCCTCTGAGCGCGCTGGACGGCGTGATCAAGGAGTCCATCAAAGACAGGATCAGGACGATCGCAGAGCAGTATAACCTGACGACGATCATCGTGACACACGACCCGGAGGAAGCGCTCACGCTTTCCAACCGCGTCATGATCATCAATGAAGGACAGATCGCCCAGTTCGGACGCCCGGAGGAGATCATCCAGAGACCGGAGAACGGATTTGTGAAGAAATTCATCCTGAACCAGCTTGAGATCAAGAAAAATAATATCTTTACTCTGTTCGCCGGACAGCTCGCGCAGCAGGCGCAGGTCGGATGAAGAGGTGCGCGCCATGAGAAAGAACAGAGAAATTAAAGCAATCTTCGCGGTGATGGCGGTATTTTTCGCAGGCTTTCTGGCTGTGCCCATGATCAGCGTGCTTGTGCGGTCATTCACCGGCAACGGCGAGCCGGCCTCGCTCGCCTACTATGTGGAAGTGCTTACCGGAAGAGGCTTCTTAAGAGCCCTGGGGAACAGCTTTGTAGTTTCCATATGCAGCGCCCTGCTGGCGACCGTCCTGGCGTTTATACTCGCCTACACGATCCACTATACAAATGTGGGGAAGCGCTACAAATGGCTGATCAGCAAGGCAGCGATCCTGCCCATGCTGCTCCCGACCATTACCTACGGCTTCGCGATCATCTATTCCTTCGGGAAACAGGGGCTGCTGACAAAGCTTTTCGGGAGACAGCTCTTTAACATTTACGGATTTAACGGGCTTCTGCTCGGGTACGTGGTCTATACCCTGCCTGTTGCGTTCACCCTGATCAACAACGCCATGGGGTATATTGACAAAAGGTTCATGATCGTGTCAAGGCTGATGGGGGACTCCCCGCTGCAGACATTTCGGATGACGATCGTGATCCCGCTGCTGGGTACGCTGGCGACCTCATTTATCCAGACATTCTTCCTCTGCTTTACAGATTTCGGTATCCCGGCTTCTGTGGGCGGACGGTATGAAGTGGTGGCGAGCGTCCTCTACGCGGAGATGCTCGGAAGCATCCCGAACTTCGGGAACGGCGCGGTGGTGGCGCTGATCATGATCATCCCGTCTGTGGTGAGCATTACGGTTCTCCACATCCTGGAGAAATACAATGTCCGCTACAATAAGATCTCCCCGATCGAGCTGAAAAAGGGAGTGAAGAGAGACGCAGTGTTCGCGGTGTTGAGCGGGGCGGTCCTTGTCTTTGCGCTGAGTATGTTTGTGGTGATGTTTATCACGCCGTTCATCGAGGAGTGGCCTTACCGGATGAACTTCACTCTGGAGCATGTGCAGGCAGTATTTGAAGACAGACAGCTCTACGGCGTGTACGTCAACTCAGTGATGGTGGCGCTGATCACAGCTTTCGCGGGCACACTGATCGCCTACGGCGGCGCGCTTGTCACGGCGAGGAGTACGGTCAGCGGGAAGTTAAAGAAAGTGATCGACAGCATCGCGCTTGTGACGAACACGATCCCGGGTATGGTCATCGGTCTTGCCTACCTGTTCGTGTTCACAGGGACGCCCCTGCAGAATACATTCCCGATCATCATCATATGCAACATTGTCCATTACTTCTCGACGCCGTATCTGATGATGAAGAATTCGCTTTCCAAGATGAACGCGTCATGGGAGACAACGGCAATGCTCATGGGAGACAGCTGGGTGAAGACGATCGCGAGAGTGGTGACGCCCAATGCGCTCTCCACACTGCTGGAAGTATTCAGCTACTATTTTGTAAATGCAATGGTAACGGTCAGCGCCGTCATCTTCATCGCCGGTGCAAGGACCATGGTCATCACGACCAAGATACAGGAATTACAGTATTTCAACGAGTTTAATGAAATCTTCGTCCTGTCGCTTCTGATCCTGTTTACGAACCTGATCGCAAGGGCGGTATTCCGCAGGCTTGCCAGGGTAAGCGAGAGCAGGCAGAGCAAGGCGAAAGTCTATAAATTTTCTGTAAAGAAAAAAGCCGCCTGAGAGCAGATGCTCCGGCGGAAATGAAACAGTCAGTGTAAAAGCAAAAATAATAAATGAAAATGAGAAGGAGAAACAAAATTATGAAAAAGCTTACATTCAGAAGAGCAGCGTCTCTTACACTTGCGGCAGCGGTCGCGGTAACCGGCATGGGACTTACAGGGTGTGATACAGGATCTTCCGACGAACAGGTGATCATCTACTCCAACGCGGATGAAGAGGCGATCACAGCGATGGAGAATGCACTGGATAACAATGGATATGAAGGAAAATACATGTTCCAGACATTCGGTACGTCTGAGCTGGGCGGCAAGCTGCTGGCAGAGGGCAAGGATATCGAGGCGGATATGGTGACAATGAGTACCTTCTATGTGGAGAGCGCCCAGGAGCAGAATGATATGTTTGTGGATCTCGACTTTGACGTGGATACGATCGATGAGTTCGAGCCGTACTGCGCGCCGATCACATCCCAGGAGGGAACGATCATCGTAAATACAGAGATGATGAAAGAGAATGACCTTCCTATGCCGACGTCATTAAAAGACCTGGCTGACCCGGTATACAAAGGCTTTGTATCCGTGACAGATATCGCTGCATCTTCCACCGCATGGCTGCTGATCCAGGCGCTTGTGTCTGAGTACGGTGAGGACGGGGCAGAGGAAGTCCTGACAGGCATCTATGAGAATGTAGGCGACCATCTTGAAGATTCCGGCTCCGCGCCGCTGAAAAAAGTGCGCGCAGGCGAGGTGGCGATCGGATTCGGTCTCCGCCAGCAGGCAGTGGCTGACAAGGCGGACGGACTCCCGATCGACTATATCGACCCGTCAGAGGGCAACTTCAGCCTGACAGAATCTATCGCGATCGTAGACAAGGGTGAGGATACAAACCCGCTTGTAATGGAGATGGCGCAGTGCATCATCGAGAAGGGAAGAGAAGAACTCCAGTCCTACTATCCGAACGCGCTCTACAACGGCGAGAGCACGGACGCTGCGAACAAGTCTGCGAACCCGAAGGTATTCCCGGAGAAGCTGACAGTAGACCTGCTGGAGCAGCACCAGGCAATCTCCGAGGCGGCAAAAGAGGCAGCCGGGATCTAAGCGGTCTTACGAAAAACAGGCGTCTTCAGCGAGACAGAGAACGATCACGCCCCGCCTTTTCCGGCGGGGCTGAAATATGGCTGTAATCTTACAGAAGAACAAAAAACAGGAGAAAAGAGGAAACAGAGATGAGATCATATAAACTACTGACACCGGGACCGCTGACAACTACGGATACGGTAAAACAGCAGATGCTTTTTGACCATTGTACATGGGATGACGATTATAAGCAGATCACCCAGCAGATCCGCAAAGGCCTTCTCGAGCTGGCTCATGTGTCGCCGGAAGAATACACGGCAGTGCTCATGCAGGGCAGCGGTACGTTTGGAGTGGAGTCGGTTCTGACCAGCATCCCGGGAGCGAATGACGAGCTCCTGATCTGCGCCAACGGCGCTTACGGCGAGCGGATGACAGATATCGCGGAACATGCAGGGATCAAGTATCAGGTATATAATGAATACTATAACAAGGTGCCCAACGCGCAGAAAATCGCGGAGATACTCGATGCTGACCCGGCCATCACCCATGTGGCGATGGTCCACAGCGAGACCACATCCGGCATCCTCAATGACATCGAGGCAGTGGGGAAGGTCGTAAAAGAAAAGGGGCGCGTCTTTATCGTGGACGCGATGAGCAGCTTCGGTGGCATGGATATCCCGGTGAAAGACTGGGGGATTGATTTCATCATCAGCAGTGCGAACAAATGCATCCAGGGCGTGCCGGGATTCTCATTCATCATCGCGAGAAGAGACCTGCTCGAGGCGAGCGCGGGCAATGCCAGGAGCCTGTCCCTGGACCTCTACGACCAGTGGAAGACAATGGAAGTGGACGGAAAATGGAGATTTACTTCCCCGACCCATGTGGTGCTTGCCTTTGCACAGGCGATGAAAGAGCTGAAGGAAGAGGGCGGGATCGAGGCGAGGAGCCGCCGCTATCTGAACAACAACCGTCTTCTTATCAAGAGGATGGAAGAGATGGGGATCCGTCCGTATATCGATGATACCCACCAGGGACCGATCATCACCACATTCTTCTATCCGGAGGAGTGCCACTTTACATTCTCCCAGATGTATGAATACATCAAGGACAGAGGATATGCCATCTATCCGGGAAAAGTAACCGAGGCAGAGACTTTCCGCATCGGGAATATCGGGGAAATCTATGAGGAAGACATCGAAAAGGTGTGCGCGATCATGAAAGAATTTCTGGAGGAGTACAATCATGAAAAAAATTAAGGCAGTGATCTTTGACTGGGCAGGGACAACAGTGGATTTCGGATGCATGGCGCCGGTACAGGCGTTTGTCGAGGTGTTTAAGGAGTTCGGCATCGAGCCGACTATGGAAGAAGTAAGAGAACCCATGGGAATGCTTAAGATCGACCATATCCGCACCATGCTGAAGATGGAGCGGATCAGAAATCTGTGGATTGAAAAATACGGAAAAGAGCCGCAAGAGGAGGATGCACAGAAGATGTATGCCATCTTTGAAGAAAAACTCCTGAGCATCCTTCACCTGTATTCCGATCCGAAGCCGGGAGTCGTGGATGTAGTGAACAGGCTGAGACGGAACGGATACAAGATTGGATCCACAACAGGATATAATGACAAGATGATGGAGATCGTAGTCCCGGCCGCAAAGGAAAAAGGATATGAGCCGGATGTATGGTTCAGCCCGGACTCCACCGGGCAGAAAGGCCGTCCGTATCCGTACATGATCTTCCGGAATATGGAAGCTCTGGACATTAAGAAAGTGCGCCGCGTACTGAAAGTGGGAGACACCATTTCGGACATCAAAGAAGGACGCAATGCCGGAGTCTGGTCCGCGGGGATCGTTGTGGGGAGCTCGGAGATGGGGCTTTCACAGGAAGAGTATGAAGCGCTGTCCCGGGAAGAGAAGGACAGGAGATGCGATGAGGTCGCACAGAAATTCATCGATGCAGGCGCTGACAAGGTCTTCTGCACGATCGAAGACCTGGCGGCGCATCTGCTCGGCTGACCCGGCGGCATGTCTGGCAGCTCCGGAAGTGCGGCGATGCAGCGGGGAATGTAAAAAATAAAGATGTATAAAATGCCGTATGTGCGGGGAAAATATTTGAAAAGCCCGCACATACGGCATTTTTGATTTTACATAGATTTAACATAACAATGATTTTACATTTTACATTGCTTTTTTATCATAAATACCGTTGGAGGACGAAGAGAAAAAAACGGTCCGCAGCGGCGGCAGGAAATGCCGCGGTACATCATAATCTGATTTGAAAAAGGAGATTATCAAAATGAAAATGAAAAAGTTTATCGCAGTATTGGCAGCAGTTTCGATGGCAACTGTAATGGCAGCAGGATGCGGCAACAGGGAGGACGCAAAAGCAGAGGGTGACGCAGCAGCAGAAGGCGGCTGGGATGCGGCGAACATGATCACAGCTGTGACACGCGAGGAAGGCTCGGGTACAAGGGGAGCTTTCACAGAGCTGTTCGGCGTTGTCGATGAGGAGGATAACGACATGATCACTCTGGACGCGCAGACGACAAACAGCACATCTGTTATGATGACAACGGTATCTGAGAATGAATATGCGATCGGTTATATCTCACTGGGATCTCTCGATGAGTCTCTTGTAAAGGCTGTGAAGATCGACGGTGTAGATGCGACGGCAGAGAACATTGAGAACGGGACATACAAAGTATCCAGACCGTTTAACGTAGCGATGAAGCCGGACCTTGACAACCCGGCGGCGTCAGATTTTATGGCGTTCATCATGAGCGCTGAGGGGCAGCAGGTCGTAGCTGACGAGGGATATATCCCGGTAGACGGCGCAGAGGCATATGCAGGAGAAGCTCCGGAAGGAAGCTGTGTAGTAGGCGGATCCTCTTCCGTAACACCGCTGATGGAGAAACTGATCGAAGCCTATAAGGAAGTAAATCCGAACGCCTCCATCGAACTCCAGACTTCTGATTCCACAACAGGTATGACCTCCACAATCGAGGGAAGCTATGACATCGGTATGGCGTCCAGAGAGTTGAAAGACGAGGAGAAAGCCGAGCTTGAGGGCACAGTGATCGCGACAGACGGCATCGCGGTGATCGTAAATAAGGAGAACCCTACAGATGATCTGACATCAGACCAGGTGAAGAGCATCTACCTGGGCGATGTGACGACATGGGATGCGATCTAGATCGCCGGTTCAGCCAACTGTCTGAACCGGGCGCCGGTATGTGGACGAAGAAGCGGCGCAGCCGCAGCAAGCGCGGCGGCGCGGCTTTGGGAATGGCGCGTGCTGAACAAAATTACATACAGAGAAATCCTTAAAGGAAAAGATTTCCGCTTTTAAATATGAGCCGGGCAGATATCTGGAGTATGTCTTCCCGGCTCATCAGGAGGAAAAAATGAAATCAAAAGCATGGACTGAAAAAATCATGCAGGGAGTATTTCTCGCGGCGGCGTGCGCGTCCGTGCTGGCGGTAGCGCTCATCTGCATCTTCCTTTTCGCGAATGGAATCCCTGCAATGAGAGAAATCGGATTTATCAAATTTATCACAGGCGAGATCTGGCGTCCGAACAGCGAGCAGTTCGGCATCCTGCCTATGATCGTGGGAAGCCTCTATGTGACGGCGGGCGCGATCATCTTCGGTGTGCCGATCGGGATCCTGACCTCTGTCTTTATGGCAATGTACTGTCCGAAGAAGATCTACAAACCGCTGAAGGCAGCCACAGAGCTCCTTGCAGGTATCCCGTCGGTCATCTACGGATTCTTCGGGCTGGTGGTCGTGGTGCCGCTGGTCAGAGATTTCGGTACAATGCTGTACAAAGCAGGGCTTGTAGAGAAACCGGGCAACGGCAACAGCATCCTGACCGCGTCCCTGATCCTGGGTATGATGATCCTTCCAACCATCATCGGGACAACGGAGAGCGCGATGCGCGCAGTGCCGTCCCATTATTACGAAGGCTCCCTTGCGCTGGGCGCCACAAAGGAGAGAAGCATTTTCCGGGTGATTATCCCGGCTGCAAAATCGGGAGTGGTGGCAGGCATCGTCCTGGGGATCGGCCGCGCCATAGGCGAGACGATGGCAGTTATCATGATCATCGGCAATCAGCCGCGCCTGACAGGAAGCATGCTGGACGGCATCCGTACCCTGACCGGAAATATCGTGATCGAGATGGGATATGCGACGGGGCTGCACCGCGAGGCGCTGATCGCCACAGGAGTCGTGCTCTTTGTATTCATCCTGATCATCAACCTGAGCGTGGCATTGTTAAAGAGGGGGGCTGACCATGAGTAATGAACTGAGCAAAAAGAGCCAGATGATCAATAAGACAACGGTGGGAGACAAATTCAGGACCTACCTGAAGCATCCGGGATCATTCGCCCTGATGCTGAATGTGATGCTGGCGGCCATCATCACATTCACAGTGCTGATCTTCCTGATCGCCTATATCCTGGCCAATGGCCTGCCCCATATTTCACCGTCCCTTTTCGCCCTGGAGTACAGCTCGGAAAATGCGTCGGTTGTGCCGGCCTTTGTCAACACCATCGTAATGACATTCTTATCCCTGCTGATCGCGGTTCCGTTCGGGATCTTCTCTGCGGTCTTCCTTGTAGAGTATGCAAAGAGAGGGAATAAATTTATAGAAGTGATCCGGCTGACCACAGAGACGCTTTCCGGTATCCCGTCCATCGTATACGGTCTCTTTGGCATGCTGTTCTTCGTAAACGCGCTGGGATGGGGATTCTCCCTTCTGGCAGGCGCGTTCACCATCGCGATCATGATCCTTCCGCTGATTATGAGGACCACAGAGGAAGCGCTGAAAGCGGTGCCGGATTCTTACCGCGAGGGAAGCTTCGGACTGGGAGCGGGCAAGCTGCGCACGGTGTTCCGCATTGTCCTTCCGTCGGCCATCCCGGGCGTCCTGGCAGGCGTGATCCTTGCCATCGGACGCATCGTGGGCGAGACGGCGGCTCTGATGTATACATCAGGAACCGTAGCGCAGATCCCGGACAGCGTCATGGGCTCCGGGCGCACTCTGGCGCTCCATATGTACGTGCTGTCCAATGAGGGACTTTACATGGATCAGGCATATGCGACAGCCGTGATCCTGCTCGTCCTGGTGGTGGGGATCAATGCGCTGTCAGGCGTGATCGCGCGAAAACTTACGAAAGCATAAATGTGAAAAACTGTGAAAGGGGACGCAGCCGAACCGCATTTTACTGCGTCCCGTATGAAAGAGGTAGAGTAAATGTCTAAGATCAGTATCAGGAATCTGGATTTGTATTACGGCGATTTCAAGGCGCTCAGGAATGTGAATCTGGAGATCGAAGCCAACAGGATCACCGCATTTATCGGACCTTCCGGCTGCGGTAAATCAACGCTTCTTAAGTCCATTAACCGTATGAACGACCTGGTGGAGGGCTGCCGCATCGACGGAGAGATTCTCCTTGACGGTCAGAACATTTTTAAGGGAATGGACGTAAATATGTTAAGGAAACGCGTGGGAATGGTATTCCAGAAGCCGAATCCCTTCCCCATGAGCATTTATGACAACATCGCATTCGGACCGAGGACGCACGGGATCCATTCCAGGGCAAAACTGGATGACATCGTGGAGAAGTCGCTGAGAAACGCAGCGATCTGGGAGGAGTGTAAAGACCGCCTTAAGACAAGCGCGCTGGGCATGTCCGGCGGTCAGCAGCAGAGGCTCTGTATCGCGAGAGCGCTGGCGGTAGAGCCGGAGGTCCTCCTCATGGATGAGCCTACTTCCGCCCTTGACCCGATCTCTACGTCCAAGATCGAGGACCTTGCGATGGAACTGAAAAAGGACTATACTATCGTTATGGTAACGCATAACATGCAGCAGGCTGTCCGTGTGTCCGACAATACTGCGTTCTTCCTTCTGGGAGAAGTCGTGGAGTATAATGATACGGAAAAACTCTTCTCCATACCGGCGGATAAGAGAACAGAAGATTACATCACAGGGAGGTTTGGTTAAATCATGCGTAACAAATTTGATAAACAGCTTCATCTTCTTGACGAACAGCTTACACATATGGGAGAGCTCTGTGAGGCCGCGATCGCAAAGGCGACACAGGCGCTGAAAGACGGGAGCGCAGAGCAGGCAAGGATCATTATCACTGAGGATGAGGAGATCGACCAGTCCGAGAAGGACATCGAAAGGCTCTGCCTGAAGCTTCTGCTCCAGCAGCAGCCGGTGGCAAAGGATTTAAGAAGGATTTCCGCCGCGCTTAAAATGATCACAGACATGGAGCGCATCGGCGACCAGACCGCGGATATCGCGGAGATCATTCTGTCCTCAAAGAAATGGGCCGCAACCGCGGAGAATATCCAGGTCATCGGCACGATGGCGTCCGAGGTCAGCAAAATGGTGCGGGACAGCGTCACAGCATATGTGAACAGAGATCTGGAACTCGCCCGCAGCGTAATGAAAGCGGACGATGAGATCGACCTGTACTTTGACGAGGTGAAGGACGAGATGATCACTTTCATCAAAGACGAAAAAGGAGAGAACGGCAGGGCAATCTTTGACCTGATCATGGTGACAAAATATCTGGAGCGCATCGGGGATCACGCGACCAACATCGCGGAGTGGGTGGAATTTTCCATCACAGGCGTGCACAAGGACAGCGCGGTCATCCATGAGAGCTGACAGAGGCTGGCGCAGCGCCGGCACAGGGAGAACCGCCTGCCTCAGAATGAGGTCAGAGCCGGCCGTGAAAAAAGATGAGAATATGAAGACGAAGGAGAACTTGAAACGATGATATATTGCGTGGAAGATGACGATAACATCCGTGAACTTGTGATATATACTCTGGAGACGACCGGTTTGAAAGCACGGGGGTTTGCGGAAGGTTCTGCCTTCATGGAGGCTCTGGCGTTTGATACGCCGGAGCTGATCCTGCTTGATATCATGCTCCCCGGGGAGGATGGGCTGGAGCTTCTGAAAAAACTCAAGTCTTCCCCAAAGACAAAAGGGATCCCGGTAATCATGGTCACAGCAAAGGGTACAGAGTATGACAAGGTGATCGGCCTGGATTCCGGTGCGGACGACTATGTGACAAAGCCGTTCGGCATGATGGAGCTCGTCTCCAGGATCAGGGCGGTCTTGCGCCGATCCGGGAAAGTGGAAGACAGGATCGATATGGAACTTTCAGGCGTCCGAATGGACATCAAAAAGCATGAAGTCACTGTGGACGGAAAGCAGGCAGCGCTCACACTCAAAGAATTTGAGCTTCTGGAGAAACTGATGCGCAACCAGGGGATCGTCCTGACAAGGGATCAGCTCCTGACAGAGATCTGGGGCTATGATTTTGACGGAGAGACGAGGACCGTGGATGTACATATCCGGACTTTAAGGCAGAAGCTGGG
Organism: uncultured Mediterraneibacter sp.; assembly: GCA_944376695.1. Classification (GTDB taxonomy): domain Bacteria; phylum Bacillota; class Clostridia; order Lachnospirales; family Lachnospiraceae; genus Mediterraneibacter. Next base: position 22,574 of record CALWDM010000036.1, read on the forward strand.
CGCAAAAGGGGAGATCATTCAGACTGTCCGCGGTGTAGGATACCGGGTTGGAGGGACCGCATAGTATGGTACAGCAGACTCAGCAGAACATTCAGAAAAAAAGGGAAAAGAAAAGTCCCAGGAGCATGAGGCTGAAGATGCAGAAAAGCATGATGGTCATTCTCTCAGTGACCCTCGTGCTTTTCTATGTTATCCTGTCCGTAATCCTTTATAACCAGAACCTGTCCCTCCTGCGGGCGGAAGTGAGGCAGGAGGCGAAATACATTTGCACAGCGGTCAACATTTCCGGGACAGAATACCTGGAGCAGATGAACAATATAGATGAATCCACCCGCGTAACCCGCATCGGCGCAGACGGCAGTGTGCTCTACGACTCCCGGCGGGACGCGGATACCCTCGACAATCACAGCGGGAGAGAAGAGGTAAGGGAAGCGCTTAAAAGCGGGGAAGGCGAAGATGTGCGGCGCTCTGTGACCGTGGAGAAAGATCTGTACTACTATGCAACGCTCCTGGGTGACGGCAGCGTGCTGCGCGTGTCCAGGGAAGCGGACAGCCTCGCCAGCACGGCCCTGGCCATGCTCCCGGTGATCGGGGGACTGGCCGTTCTTATGATCATCTTTGCCATGCTGCTCGCAAAATGGCAGACCTCCCGCCTCATCAAGCCGATCAATGAGCTGGACCTGGAGCACCCGCTTGACAATGACGTTTATACAGAATTAAGCCCGCTCCTCACAGCAATGGACAGACAGAACAGGGAGAAGGAAGCTGTGTCCAATATGAGGAAAGAGTTCTCCGCAAATGTATCCCATGAGCTCAAGACTCCCCTGACCTCGATCTCAGGCTATGCGGAGATCATGAAAAACGCAATGGTGCGCCCGGAGGATATCCCGGTATTTTCAGAGCGCATCTACAGGGAAGCGCGCCGTCTGATCACTCTTGTGGAGGATATCATCAAGCTGTCCAGGCTGGATGAGGAATCGGTAGAACTGGAGAAGCAGGAGACAGACCTCTATGACCTGACCAGAGAGATCATCAGCCGTCTGGCTCCTCAGGCATCTCAGAAAAACGTGCGCATGGAGCTGACCGGGGAGCCTGTGAAGTATACCGGCATCCCGCAGATCCTTGACGAGATGGTGTACAATGTATGTGAAAATGCGATCAAATACAATAACGACGGCGGAAGAGTCACTGTCTGGGTCGGCAATACACTGGAAGGTCCCAAGATCAGCGTCACGGATACAGGCATCGGAATCCCGGCAGAGCACCAGGAACGCATCTTCGAACGGTTCTACCGGGTAGACAAGAGCCATTCCAAAGAGCGCGGGGGCACCGGGCTGGGGCTGTCCATCGTCAAGCACGGGGCGCTGCTGCACGGGGCGAAAGTCAGCGTGGAGAGCACGCCCGGGAAAGGGACAAAGATCGAGATGCAGTTTTAAATCTGTATTTGTGGGGGACCTTCTGTCAGAGTAAACCGTCCGAAAACAGTGAAGCGCAGATATCGAAGACGTATTCAGCACGGGTGTGTGGGTGGCTTCGGCTCCGGGGCTCCGGGGCAGCAAAAACTAAGAAATCCGGGACTATGCTAAAAGCAGAAAGCAGCAGGGAGCAACTCGCCTTTGGCTCAGACAAGCCCCCCTGCTGCTTTCAACGCATAGTTCCGGATTTGAAGTTTTTTCAAGCCCCTCCGCAGTCACCTCAGTCACCCACACACCCGTGCTGAAAGGTTTTCGAAAAAGGCGCTTCGCTGTTTTCTGGTTTACTCAAGCCGGAAGGTCTCCAGCAAATGCAGCGTTTAAAAACGCAACGAAAAGGGAACTCTCCCGGCCAAAGAAAACCCTTTCCCAGCCAGCAGAAACTTATCACAAGAGAAGCGAAGCTTGCTGAGCCAAATCGAACGGCTAACCCTCTCCCGGAAGTCCAGTCTGAACTGCCGCTTGGTTTTAATTTCTGCTTCGCCGCTGAAGCTCCCCTCTCACCCACCTTTCGAAATCCTGCATTTGCCTGCGGGGACCTTCCGATCAGATACGCGCAGAAAACCGGTCCCTTTGATTCGCCTTTCGCGGCGGGCGGGGATATGGCGACGGTGACTTGGAGTAATCTGATGGAAAGACTTAAAAGAATGGGATGCGGCGTTAATTTCAAAGCGGATGCCTGAGCCGCAGGCGAATCTTCCGCTTTGAAATTGTCCTTAGCCGTATCCCATTCTTTTTATGTCTTTCCCGGATTACGGAACCGGAACCAGAGCCATATCCCCGCCCGCCGCGAAAACGTCCTGCAACAAACCAACGGTTTTCGGACGTCATATTCACAAGGAAGGCCCCCACAAATACAGATTTTTAATCTTGAAGGTTTTGGATTATTGTGCTACTATGTGTATAACACACTCCGGAAAGGATGAAGTACCATGCTGATAGAAATTGATTTTGACAGTGATGAGGCGATTTACGTCCAGCTGTGCAACCAGATCATTATGGGGATCGCGGCTTCTGTGATCCACGAGGGGGATTCTCTCCCGTCCGTGCGCCAGCTTGCAGACAGGATCGGGGTGAACATGCACACCGTGAATAAGGCGTACAGTGTACTGAAGCGGGAAGGCTATATCAGCCTGGATAAGCGGCGGGGCGCTGTGATTGCCCTGGACATCGATAAGCTGGAGCAGTTGGAAGAGATGAGGCGTGAGCTTCGGATCGTGCTCGCCCGCGGGTGCTGTAAGAATATCTCCAGGCAGGAGGTGCATGACCTGGTAGATGAGATATTTGATGCTTACAGTGCGGGCATGGAAAGGTAGAGCGCATTTATGCAGAGTGTAGTTATAGTGTATTTATATAATGTATATTTGTAATGGAAGAAAGATTTGCCCTGATAAATGATCACGGGCGGAGAGACAGGAGGATCATATGCACATTTCATATACAGAACAGGCGGAAAGAGCGGTCAGATATGCCACGAAAAAGGCAAAAGAGATGCAGCATCCATATATCGGGACAGAGCATCTCCTTCTGGGACTGAGGTCAGAGTATTCAGGAGTTGCCGGTCAGATCCTGGCGCAGAACGGGGTGGAGGAAAAAGATGTGTTCCGCCTAATGGACGAACTGATCGTGCCCCCGGAGAATGTCTTTGAGGGGAGAAAGACGGAGCAAAGCCCCCGCTTCCGCTATATCCTGGAAAACAGTGTAAAGGAGGCGCACAGACTGCATACAACGGATGTGGGTACAGAGCATCTGCTGCTGTCTATCATCAGGGATGTGGACTGTGTGGCAGCGCGCATCCTGATCACATTGAATATCAACCTTCAGAAGATTTTCCAGGACATCATGACAGCGGCGGGGATAGACCCAAAGGAATACCAGGATGAGATCCAGGAGGGACAGAAAGGCGCGGGCTCTATGGTGGAACAGTACTGCACGGACCTGACAGCGCAGGCAGAGGCGGGCAGGCTGGACCCGGTGCTCGGGAGAGAAGAGGAGATGTACCGCCTGATGCAGATCTTAAGCCGCAGGACGAAGAACAATCCGTGCCTGGTCGGGGAGCCGGGCGTGGGAAAGACCGCGGTCGTAGAGGGGCTGGCACAGAGGCTTGCCTCGGGAGTTGTCCCGGAAAAGATGAAAGATAAGCGGATCTACACGCTGGATCTGCCGGGGCTGATTGCGGGCTCAAAGTACCGGGGAGAGTTTGAAGAGAGGATGAAAGGGCTGATTTCAGAAGTCAGGGCGAGCGGGAATATGATCCTGTTCCTGGATGAGATCCATACAATGATCGGCGCGGGAGGAGCAGAGGGTGCCATCGATGCGTCCAGCATCCTCAAGTCGTCTCTTGCAAGAGGGGAGATGCAGCTCATCGGCGCTACTACGATCACAGAATACCGGAAATATATCGAGAAAGACGCGGCGCTGGAACGGCGTTTCCAGCCGGTGACGGTCGAGGAGCCGTCGAAGGAGCAGTGTGTGGAGATCCTGCGGGGTCTGAGAGGGAAATATGAAAGCCATCACAGGGTGGCTCTCAGCGATAAGGCTCTGGAAGCGGCGGTGCAGATGTCGCAGAGATATATTACGGACCGCAATCTCCCGGATAAAGCCATCGACGTCATGGATGAGGCGTGTTCCAGGGTCAGCCTGAAGGGATATAAGGTGCCGGACAACCTGACCGCGCTGGAAGAGACGGTGAAAGAGCTTGCGGCGCAGAAGGAAGAGGCTGTCAGAAAGGGAGATTTTGCCGAGGCTTCCCTGATCCAGAAGGAGCAGGAGCAGGCAGAGGAAAAGCTGGCGGGAGTGAAAAAGCGCTTCCAGAAAAAGACGGCGTCCGCAAAGCCGGAAGTGACAGAGGAGGATATCGCGGAGGTTGTATCCGCGTGGACAAAAGTTCCTGTGCAGAAGCTTGCGGAGAGCGATGCGGACCGGCTGAAAAAGCTGGAGAGCGTTCTCCATAAGCGGGTGGTCGGACAGGAAGAAGCGGTCAGCGCGGTGGCGCGGGCAGTCAGGAGAGGACGCGTGGGCCTGAAGAATCCGAGGCGGCCGATCGGTTCTTTTCTGTTCCTGGGGCCTACGGGAGTGGGCAAGACCGAGCTGTCCAAAGCTCTGGCAGAGGCGCTGTTCGGGAGCGAAGAATCCATGATCCGCGTTGATATGTCAGAATATATGGAGAAACACTCCGTGGCAAAGATGATCGGTTCCCCGCCGGGATATGTGGGGCATGAGGAAGGCGGTCAGCTCAGCGACCAGGTGAGGACCCATCCGTATTCGGTCGTTCTTTTTGATGAGATCGAGAAGGCACATCCTGATGTGTTTAATATCCTTCTCCAGGTGCTGGACGACGGGCATATCACGGACTCCCAGGGGCGGAAAGTCGATTTTTCCAACACCGTGATCATCATGACCTCCAATGCGGGGGCAAAGGCCATCGTTGATCCGAAGAAGCTTGGCTTTGCGGTGAAGGAGGACCCGGCGGACGATTACAAGAGGATGAAGCAGAATGTCATGGATGAGGTGAAGATGATCTTCCGTCCGGAGTTTTTGAACAGGATCGATGAGATCATCGTGTTCCATGCTTTGGATAAGACGCATATGAAGAAGATCGTAACGCTATTGTGCCGTGACCTTGCAAAGAGGCTGGAAGAACAGATGGATATCCGGCTTACATTGAGAGGATCCGCAAAGGCTCTGATCGTCGAGAAGGGTACGGATGCAAAATACGGGGCAAGGCCGCTGCGAAGGGCGCTCCAGACTGAGCTGGAGGATAAGCTGGCGGAAGCGATACTGAACGGGGAAGTGAAACCGGGAGACCATGTGGAAGCGGGAACTGTGAAAAAGGAGATCCGTTTTATCGTACGGAAAGATTGAAGATCATTTTGGGGAAAGGGTACGGACGGCGGAGAAGCAATGAGGAAACAGGATGATTTTCCCTGATGGTCAGCTGGGAACAGGAATCCCCTCCCCGATGATTTTTCAGTATGATTTTCACAGATATTTGTAGGATTACAATACATGTGTTACAACTGAATATTTAAAAAGCGAGGATAGACTCTTTTGTGTTATATTTGAAT
>CALWDM010000037.1 GCA_944376695.1 uncultured Mediterraneibacter sp.
ATGTCTCCACCTTCCTTAATGATATATTATCATCTTTTGGTGGATTTAACGACTGCATTTAAATGATACTACTCCAGACTTTTTTCCGGTAAATGCACCCTGCTTCCTTTAATTTTCCCAGAAGCTCTGTCCGTTTTTCCTCCAGGACCTGATAAGACTCTGTATCATCGTACAGGAAGCCCTGCAGGAGGACCTCCAGCCACTCGTCATTCAGCTCCGGGAGTTTTCCCCGGGTGCCGATCAGCTCTTTAAGATACGGGGAAAACGGGATTCCCTGTGCCTGGCAGAAGATCAGGAGTGCGGAAAAATATTTCGGATCATCCAAAAACTTTTCGCTGTATCCTTCCGGATCCGCAAGCCCTTTATGGGATGCCACCATCCGGGCAAACTCACGGTCTGCCAGCAGCTCATCCCGCGCTCTCACCGTCTTTTTCTGATATTCTTCGATCTCCCTCAGCTCATCTCCCGCCGGCCAGTTAAAATAAATATAATCCTCATGAGGGCACAGGCTTCCTTCCCTCACCAATTCCGGCGTAGTGATCTCTTCATCGATAGGGCCGCACAGATCGATATAACGCTTCCACTGATTCGGCGTACTGTCATATGGCGGTGTAGCTGTCAGGGCGATCACCGTTGCCCCGTCCATCTCTTTCATAAATGTTTCCAAAGCTTTCCACCATTCGCTCCTCAGGTGATGCGCCTCATCTAGACAGATCGTCCGGATCCCCGCCTCTTTTACAGATTGAAAGAGATCAAAATCACGGAAATCCACAGTTTCTGCTGTTTCCGGATCTCCTGCGCTTTCCTCCCCGCTTTCCTCCTGATCCTCCAGGGAGCCTTCATAATGTTTCACAGCGCTGTACAGGGCCTGATACGTAACCGCTGTGATCATTTTCATATTTTTAAGGTCATTGGAAAGGATCGTCTCCGGACTGCACCCGTCTGTAAGGAACCCGTCCGTTATACGCTCCAGCCATTGCTGCCGGATGGTGATACTTGGAGACAGGACCAGGCAGGGCTCGCCCAGGCGGCGGATCAGTTCGATCCCAAGCGTTGTCTTCCCGGATCCCGGCGCGGCAACTATATGCAGCTTCCTGTCCGCGAGATACTTCTGAGAATTGGTCTGCACTCTATCCTGATAATCCCGCCATGTGCCTTTAAACTGTAATAAATTGTCATAGATATTTCCCATCATGTATGTCCCCGATCTGTGCTTCATATTTACGTCCACTTTATAACGGTTTCCCGAAAAAGTCAATCAGGCATATCCGATGCGACCCAAAGCACTGCTGTGCATACACGCAAAGACCCGCAGGCTTATGATACACCTGCGGGTCTTGTTTTCTTCATTATAAAATCTGCGGAAGGTCCGACTTAGTTTCCAGCCATCTGAGCAGCAACTTCCTCTGCAAAGTTCTCCTGCTTCTTCTCGATACCTTCTCCGGTCTCGAAACGGACGAATTTCTTAACTGCCATGTTCGCACCGTTCTCTTTTGCTACCTTGTCAACATATTTTGCAACTGTAAGGTCGCTGTCCTGAACATATACCTGATCCAGAAGACAGATCTCTTTCATCTCTTTGTTGAGACGTCCGATAATCATCTTCTCGATGATGTTATCCGGCTTCTCCGGATTCTCTTTCTTAGCCTGAGCAAGAAGAATCTCTTTCTCATGATCCATGTACTCCTGAGAAACCTCATCGCGGGATACATACTTCGGAGACATAGCGGCAACCTGCATTGCCACGTTCTTTAAGCATGACTTGATCTCATCGTTCACAACGTCTGTGTCTGCCGCAACGAGGACGCCGATACGTCCGCCGCCGTGGATATAAGATACAACGCATCCGTTCTCAGCGCTGACTTTCTCAAATCTTCTGATATTCAGATTCTCGCCGATCACTGCGATCTTCTCTACCAGCGCATCCTTCACTGTCTTGGAATTGTCCGCTGCCCACGGCTCTGCCATGAAAGCGTCCATATCTGCCGCGTCAGAGCCAGCGATCTGATTTACAACAGTGTCGACAAATCCCTGGAACTCATCGTTCTTTGCAACGAAGTCTGTCTCAGAGTTTACTTCTACGATCGCTGCAAGCTTGTCATCTTTAACAACAGCTTTTACGATACCCTCTGCTGCGATCCTGCCGGCTTTCTTCTCAGCCTTTGCCTGTCCGTTCTTTCTTAAGAACTCGACAGCAGCGTCCATATCTCCGTTTGTCTCTGTGAGAGCTTTCTTGCAGTCCATCATGCCTGCGCCTGTCATCTCTCTTAATTCTTTTACCATTCCTGCTGTGATTGCCATGATAAATTCCTCCGTTTAATCATTGATTTATCGCTTATATATACTGCCTCATCCGTGATGAAGCAAAAGCTCCAGCCTTTTTATCAGACTGAAGCTTTTCAGAATCTCTTACTCTTCAACAGCCTCTACAGCTTCCTCTGCTGCCTCTTCTGCCGCCTCTACCTCATAGTAATCCTCATCTGTCGCGCCCTGGTTCGCCTCGATGACAGCGTCAGCCATCTTGGAAACGATCAGTTTCACTGCTCTGATCGCATCATCGTTGCCCGGAATCACATAGTCAAGCTCTTCCGGATCGCAGTTTGTATCGCAGATACCGATCAGCGGGATTCCCAGCGTATGAGCCTCCTGTACGCAGATCCTTTCCTTCTTCGGGTCAACTACGAAGATCGCGTCCGGCAGTCTCTTCAGTTCTTTGATACCGCCCAGATTCTTCTCCAGTTTAGCCCACTCTTTTTTCAGAGCGATAACTTCCTTCTTCGGAAGCACATCGAATGTACCGTCCTCTGACATTGCCTCGATCTCTTTCAGGCGTTTTACACGGCTCTGGATCGTCTTGAAGTTTGTGAGCATACCGCCCAGCCATCTCTCGTTTACATAGAACATACCGCAGCGCTCTGCCTCTGTCCTGATAGCATCCTGCGCTTGCTTCTTCGTTCCCACGAAAAGGATCGTGCCGCCCTCGGCAGCGATGTCAGAAACAGCGTTGTATGCATCGTCTACCATACCTACTGATTTCTGCAGGTCAATGATGTAGATCCCGTTTCTCTCTGTGTAGATGTACGGAGCCATCTTCGGGTTCCATCTTCTTGTCTGATGTCCAAAATGAACACCTGCTTCTAAAAGCTGTTTCATTGAAATAACACTCATGTTTCTTTCCTCCACTTGGTTTTGTACTTCCGCATGTTTTATTTTTTCCGAGACCGTCCGGGTTTCCGGCTTGGGCACCATCAGAAAAATCCGCATGCGTGTTTTTTTGCAACGTTTGTAGTATAGCACACAAATAAAGGGCTTGCAAGGAATTTCTCCACCAAAAGCCCGTAAAATATAACGGAAAATATAACAGTACTATAAAAAAGGCCACACATAATCATTCCAATCCCTGTCGATTCCCTGGCATACTTTGTTGAGAAATTTAATATCCCCATGCTATATATGGAACTCTAACTAATATCTTAGAAACACCTCCGAAAATGAGCGTTGCAATTATTAAAATCAAAATATCTTTATTCTTCTCCATCATTCAGTTTCCCTTTTTCAATGGTAATTTTATCAATAATGCACCAAATCAGTATAAAGCATCCCACATAAACAATCGTTCCTATTGTTGTTGAACGTTGTCCTAATGTAGTTGTAAATTTCCATATTGCATTATCCAAACCGACCTCCTGAACCATTGATGAATTTCCATATCTCTCAACAACATAATTTACTTGTTTCATATAATAAATTAAAGTTCCTGCATAGAGAACCAACAAAGAACATAATGAGATAATCAAAGCATTTATCCCTTTTTTCTCTTCTCTTACCTGTTTCTTTCTTATTTTTGTAAATAAAAAATAATCGAATCCCAAAGCATAAAGAAGCATAGATATTTCCATAGCTGCTACAAGAATTAACATATTCGGTTGATGACCTACCGTCCAATCAATGCAAGTGTCTATTCCCATTTTTATCAATGTTGCTAAACCGGCATACATAATAACTTTTATGACTGGTTCTCTGCTCTTCTCATCATCTCTCATACTATATGTAACATGAAATAGCAGAGAATTATAAACCCACCATAATGTTGCCGATATAAAAAAACCACTTGAAAAGTCGCCAAATGCCATATATGGAACTCGTACTAATAACCTCCCCAAAACTCCAAATGTGACTGTTGTTATAATGATAATCATTAACTCATTGTTTTTTTTCATAAATAGCCCCCTGGTATAATCGAACTTTATTTTTTCACATTTTTTCGCCGTCCTATAATTTCATTATCCTTTTTTTATTTTTAATTGTTCTAGTTGATCTACAAATTCCCATTCTTTATTGACAATAATAATACCTTTTTCTTCTAACATTTTTAAAAAAGTCTCTTCTGTTTCGTTCTTTGCCACATAACAAACCAATTTTAATGATGGACATTCTAATAAAACTTCTAAATTGTTAACTGGTGTTTTGTTTATGTTAATTGCTTCTAAACTTTCCAGTTCTTGTAATATAGAAATATTTTTAAATTTTTATAAATAAAATAAATTCCTATAGCTCCCATAACACTTGAAACAAGCAAAACAACTATCACAATTGTTAGAATCTTTTTTTCATTTATTCATGTATGATGTTTACAGAAGCAAAAACACCCTATTTCCTTTCTTTTTGATATCATGGTTTAATACAACTCAGATACTTTGACTACTCAACAGGAATGTATTGCCGCTGCCTTTATCTGAATTGTTTATTAGCTTCCATGCATCTGACCCATCTTACTGCTCTCCTTGAGAAGACTTTCCGCGGTCATTTCAAAAAGGAGCTGGCGGCAGAATTAAGAGTTCTGGCACGGAATTCGGTCGGTCAATCCGGTCAGGCATTGTCCATCCAGGTCGCTTCCGTGATTGCTCAGATGATCTTTTAGAAATTCTTCATTTACATCAATCTTACCACTCTTGGACCAATCTTGTAATTTTTTTCAACTATCTCATTTATTTCATCAGGTCTTTTTTCTGTCGTATCTTGCAAATATATATAATCTTTCATAAGTTTCCACAGATTCTGATGGAAACTTCGTATGTGCCTGTTCTTGAAAAACTTGTACACTAATATTTTCTATTCCCAGTGAATCTGACATTTAACCCATTTCTAATTTATTTATCCGATTTCGCACCGTCACGGAGCATCTGGTTGCAGTCTTCTAATGTCTTTTTATAAAATCCAGTTCTCCTACAAAAATTTTATGACAGCTCAACAGAATAACTAATCCACCCGTAAAATATAACAGCACTATAAAAAAAGAGGGTGCATCCGCACCCTCCCTGCATGTTCTTTATTTTTTATGTCTGCGTTTTACATAAAGAATTGCGAGGCCCGCTGCCACTGCTGCCACTGCGAGAGCTACCCACAGCGTAATAGACATGATATTTGAAGAATCCCCTGTCTGAACAGCTTTTGCAGCCTCGGCTTTTCCATTATTTTTATCCTTATTGTCAGCATTTGTCTGCGGATTTTCACTTTCAGAAGCATTTACCACAACTTCGCTTCCCGCATTCAAATCCTGACCATTTACTTTGATAAGCGCGCCCGACGCGTTCTTCACAGTCACGCCGGCCGGCGCTTCCAGAGCTGCCCCCTCAGAAGCCTTCTGGACCGTAACGACCGCGTTCCCGCTCACTGTTTCCAGCGCCTGATTGATATTGTCAAGTCCGACAACCGTTTTGGTAACTCCGTTATCCGTGATCATCGCCGCCTCTGCAGCATCAATCGTGACATTCTCTCCTATACTTCCGAAAACACCGCCTGCGATCGCCGCCGTAGCGCCTTTCTCAATGTTTACCGTCACCGCGCCTGTAACTTCGCCGCCCGCGATGGAAGTCTGTCCCTTTTCAGAAGTCTCTACATTTCCGTTAACAAGACCCGAATTAACAGTTAAAACTGACGGTTTATCCACATTTTCGTCATATGTATAATTATAAACTTTCACATTTCCATTGACTGTGCCGCCGTTCAACGTCATTTTTCCACCGTTGGCAATCTCCAGGTCACCATTGATCACAGCGTCTTCAATCAATACGTTTCCGCCGTCGTAATTTCCGAAAGTAAACGAATCCATTGCATAGTTCCCGTCATTTACATTGATCGTGGAACCGCCTTTGACCACGGTACTTCCATTATTGCTGGAGACAGCATACATGCCTGTCCCCGGTGTGGCCAGCGATATATCAACTCCGTCCAGTGTAAGATCGCAGTAATTCTGGATCAGTATCCTGGCTTCATCAGAAGTAATAACGCCGTTTCTGAATGTCACCGTATTATCTTTCAGAAGCTGGAACGCGTTTGTCTCAGTTCCCGCAGAACCGACAAGTGGTGTGCCGATCGTCCAGGCATAACCGGAAAGGTCAAACGTAATATCCTTTCCTGTACCTTCAACCTTTACACCGCCGCCGTCATAATTGTCCAGCAGCGTGATCACCGCAGACTCTCCGTCTCCTACGGATGCCACCGCATCTACTGCGGTTGTGTAATTTAATGTTTTTCCATCCCTTGCTACAGCGAAATACAGTCCCGGGATTTTAATGCCGTCCGCGGCAACGATTTCACCGATGGAAGAGGAACCTCCCATCTGTGCGACAACCGCCTGCCCCGAAGTACTGGTAAATGTACCGCCGCTGACTGTCAGTTTTCCCTGGTCCATCGTATCGTTCAGCTTCCCGTTCAGGATCACGTTTCCCCCGGCTTCAAAGGTTCCGCCGTTGATCTCTGCTTTATTCCAGTTTAAGAGAGCCGCCTGCTCTACGTTCGTAAAACTGCCGCCATTGATCGTCAGGCGGCCGTAATCATCATTTTTAATCGTATTCAGGCCGCCGGAAAATGTTCCGCCATTGATCGTAAGTACAGACTCTGCTCCCGACGTATTCTGGGTACCGTCATACCAGCCGTTCTCAACAAGACTGGAAAAGGCGCCGTCCTGCTTCACAGTCACTCCCTCAAGAATAGTCATGACGCCGTGATTCACAATATTGTAATACGAATTTCCGCCGCTTGTCCCGGGATCGCTTCCGGTCTCCTTACTTCTTGTGTATGTACCGCCCTGAAGAACCGCAGCAGCGCCCGGCTCGTTTACAAACGCCGCCTTACCATGGGATACGTTGTCTACTGTGCCAGTGCCAATGACTGTGAAATTTGGACTTTTGTTGATGATCGTATCCTTCCCGTCCTCATTTGTGATACTGCAGCCGTTTAAATCCAGAGTAAACGTTGCATTTTCCGGGATTACAATGCTCTCCGTCACATTTTTAGCTATCTGTACCGCTCCCGGCTGGCTGCCCAGAGCATCGACCGCTGCCTGAACAGTATCGTATCCCGTCCATTCTTCCGCCGTACTGTTCTTTGCCATCGCCGCATAATCGGAACCGGCGGCAAAAACCGTATGCACATTTATCGTCCCGGCGACCATGAATACTGCCATGAGAACCGCGAGAACAGTGCCTGCTGTTTTTCCTGCTTTCACTTTCATTTCTCCTTTCATCATAATTCTCAACCACTGTTAAGTATCATTTTACCCTCTTGCCGGATTTTGTCAAGGTTTCCTTGCCAAACCTGCATCCTTGCCAAAAGTACCTCATGCTGGTCCATATACGGAAAAAGAAGACGCACCCGCGCCTTCTTTCTGCTCCAACATGTTTAATACAGCTTTTCAACTACTGCTTTTGATGTCTTTTTTAAATTATCTTCCGATTCTTTGTGATAACGGTGGAAATACTCCTGAAACAAAAGATCCACTATATAGAGCTGACTCATCTTTACCCCAAGCGATCCGCCGTCCAAAGGCGCCTCATCCGCCCCGCACAGAAGAATTTCATCCGCATATACCGCCAGCGGCGATTTCCGGAAACGGGTGATGGCCACGATCCCGGCCCCCGCCTCTTTCGCGATCTCCGCCACATACACGGTATCTTTTGTCGCTCCTGAATATGAAAGAATGATCATCACATCATTCCGCGTCATCATGGAGGCGGACATAGCCTGCATATGGGAATCTTCAATACAGGAAGTCTTTCCTGTAATCCTCAGGAATTTATTGTTTGCCTCCCTTGCTGTGAGAAGACTGTGCCCGATCCCGAAGAAAGAAACCCTTTCTGCGTCATGTATCATCTCAACGATCCGGTCGATCTGGTCCGGTACAACAAGCTGCCTTGTAGCATTTAAGGCACTGATATGATTGGCGAGCACCCTGTCCGCCATAAGAGAAGAATCGTTCACCGCTCTTATACTCTGATCAGGCGCACTCTGAACATCTCCTTCTGACAGACAGAATGACAGATTCATCTTGAATTCCTGATACCCTTTCGCCTTCATTGTACGGCAAAAGCGGTATACGCTTGCCTCCGCGACCCCACATTCGTCCGCCACGTCCGTAATGGACATAAAAAGTACCTTCTCCGGAGCAGATATAACAAAATCTGCAACTTTCTTCTCCGCCTTTGTGAACCGGCTGTATGAAGTCTTTATATTAAACAGAATATGATTCTCCCGCATGGCGTCCCCCTGTGCTTTTCATTTCTATACGGACCTCCATCAGAAAGATCCGGTCTCGATCAGATGAGCCGCGGCACCATACATTCCGGCACAGTTGCCGAGCAGGGCCCTTTTTACGTCGGTTTTGCGGTAGCTCTCCATCAGATGCATCCCCAGCAGCTCCCGGACTCTTTCAAGGACATACTCCTGTTCCATGACTCCTCCACCAAGAATAATGCAGGTGGGATTCAGCACATGGATAAGAGATGTCAGTCCATAGACGATCTCTCTGATCCACTCCTCCACTATCTGCCTGACACCGCTGCGTTCCATTTCTTCGAAGATAACTCTCCCATTCACCAGTCTGCTGTCAAATTCCTGCGCTTTTTTTACAAGAGCTGTGACGGAAGCATATCTCTCATAGCATCCGCTGAAAATGTCTCTCTGAGGATCTCTGTCTTCTGGATGCACCACAATTGCTCCTGCCTCTCCGGCAGAAAAACTGCTGCCTTCATAAAGTTTTCCCTGCACAAACACTGCCCCGCCGACTCCGGTCCCATAGGTCAGACAGATGAAATCTTTCTCCCCCTGCCCCGCTCCATAGCGCGCTTCTCCCAGCGCCGCTGCATTTACGTCGTTGATTACGGCCGCCGGCTTCCCAAATCTGTCTTCTATTATACTCCTGATTTCCATGCCTGTATACCCTGGAATATTATCATTTGCATAAATGATACGACCTCTCACAGAATCTACCTGTCCTGCGGTGCTGACCCCTATGCCGGTGAACTTATGCGTCTTTTCATATTCTTGTATAATCGTCTCAATCAGCGACGCTACATGACCTCCCCCTTTTATCGCTTCCGTAGGATACTCCCTGATATCCTCCAGTGTCCCGTCACAATAGACCCCTGATTTCACTGCTGTTCCACCGACGTCCAGTGTCATTATCCTCATGCGGCGCTCCTCCTTCTTACTCAGGACTGTGCCCTGTTTTCTATGGCCGCCATAAATCTCCGGGCGATTTCCAGGGGCCTTGTGATCGCGCCGCCGACGACGACCGCATATGCCCCGGCGTCCAGCATTTCCACAGCCTGCTCCGGATAATGAACTTTCCCCTCTCCGATCACGGGGATGTCCACTGTCTGCGACAGTGCTCTGACCAGTTCCAGATCCGGCCCATCCTCCTGCCGGGAACAGGGTGTGTACCCGCTCATCGTTGTCCCTACGAAATCAACCCCCGCTTTCCATGCCTGGACTCCTTCCTCATAGTTAGAGATATCGGCCATGAGCAGGACGTCTCCATGCCGGCGGCGGATCTTTGCGACCCATTCCTCTGGCGTCAGACCATCGCCTCTTTTTCTGAGCGTACAGTCCGTAGCAATGATATCCGCTCCTGCCTCCACAAGTTCGTCTACCTCTTTCATAGTGGGGGTTATATAAGGTTCATATCCCTCATATACCTGTTTGATCAGCCCGATTACCGGAAGTCCGGTCTCCGCTTTGATCTCCCTGACATCCCTCACGCTGTTTGTCCGGATACATTTTGCTCCGGCAAGTTTCGCCGCTCTGGCCATCAGATACATGACAGATTTTTCTTCTACATACAGCGGCTCTCCCGGCAGCGCCTGGCAGGAGATGATCAGACTTCCCCTGATCAGGTTTAATATTTCATTTTTCGTGTATTTCATCTCATTCCGCCTTTTCGCAATATTTTTTAACAGCAGCGCTGATCTCTTTTTCACATGCCTCCGCAATCTTATAATCTTCCGCCTCCAGTTCCGGCAGCGGGCTGCGGACTGTCCCTATATCAATTCCGCGGCCTTTGAGTATCTCTTTTAAGACAGCGTAAAGATTTCCCCTTGCAGAACACATGTGATAAATAATACGACAGCAGTCATTCTGAACCAGTCTTGCCTTTTCTGTCTCCCCCTTTCCGAAGAGTTCATAAATGGTCATATACAGTTCCGGCATAACGGCGTATGTACCGCCGATGCCCCCCGCTGCCCCCGCGGCCAGTCCTGAGAGGAGCTGTTCGTCAGGTCCGTTGAACACGATCATATTCTCCCGGCCTTCGTCAAGAAACATCTGTATATCCTGAACCGGCATGGAAGAGTTCTTTACGCCAATCACTCTCGGATTCTTCCTCATCTCCTTAAGCAGGGCGGTATCCAGCGCCACGCCCGCAAGCTGAGGTATATTATAGATAATGAAATCTGTATCCGGCGCCGCCGAAGAGATATCATTCCAGTATCTCGCTATAGCATAAGGAGGAAGATGGAAATAGATCGGCGGTATGGCCGCAATGGCATCTACCCCCTGTTCCTGCGCATGGCGCGCCAGTTCCATACTGTCCTGCGTATTGTTGCACGCCACATGGGCAATGACCGTAAGCCTGCCCCCAACAGCCTCCATCACGCACTCAAGTACTTTTTTACGCTCGTCTACGCTCTGGTAGATACATTCACCCGAAGATCCTCCCACATAGAGACCTTTCACTCCTTTGCCGGCCAGGTGAGAGGCCAGAGCCTTTACCCTGTCCGGGCTTATCTGTCCATTGTCGTCATAACACGCGTAAAACGCGGGGATGATCCCTCTGTATTTGTCAAGTCTAATCATATCCAATCACATCCTTCCCGAATAATCAGCCTTTTACCGCTCCCATAGTAATGCCCTTTGTAAAATATTTCTGGAACATAAGGAAGATCGTAATGATCGGCACTGCGGCAAGCGCTGCTCCCGCCATGATCAGTCCGAAATCCGTCGACATTTCCGCCTGAAGTTTTGCGATGCCAAGCGAAATCGTCAGTTTTGTGCGGGAATTCAGCATGATCAGCTGCAGAAAATAATCGTTCCAGCAGTTGATGAATGTAAAAATGGCCAGAGCTCCAATACCCGGTTTTATAATAGGCAGAACAATCTCCGTGAACATCCTTGCCTCACCCGCTCCGTCGATCCTTGCAGCTTCAAGCAGCTCTCCCGGTATATTTTCCGAAAACTGTTTCATAAGGAACACTCCGAACGGCCATCCTACCGTCGGCAGTATCACAGCCCACATGCTGTCATGGAGATTTAAGAAGGACATCTCGCGAAGCAGGGGGATGAGGATAACCTGTTTTGGCAGCGCCATAGCGCAGATAAAAATGCTAAAGAGCAGCGCCCTCCCGGCAAACCGTTTCTTTGCAAGGGCATATCCTGCCATGGACGCCGTAACGCATGTCAGAACCATGGCCAGCACAGCCATTGCGACGCTGTTAAACAGCCATAACAAAGCAGGATTGTCAAACAGCCTCTGGTAATTGTCCAGTGTGGGCGACAGAGGAAACCACTGTGGCGTCGCGTCGTTGATGACTGCCGCGGTCTTCACAGAACCTGTTAATATCCAGTACAGTGGAAATATAAAGAAGAACGCAAGGGCGGCAAGCACGACAGCCGTTATGACTTTATATGGTGTAGCTTTTATCCTTTTCATTCCTATCCCTCCTAATCATTCTTCTTTCCCGCCACCTTAAACTGCAGAGCTGAGAAGACGGCAATAATAATCGCGAGGATTACTCCCATTGCATTTCCATATCCATATCTGTACAGTTTAAATGCCTGATAATAAATGTAATACATGATCGTCTCCGTAGAGTGGTTTGGTCCTCCCGATGTCAGCAGCTGAATCAGCGCGTAGCACTGGAAGCTGTTGATTGTTGTGATGACAAGAATATACAGTGTAGTGGGCATGATCTGAGGCCATTTGATCTTCCAGAACACCTGTCTTGACGTAGCGCCGTCTACCTGCGCCGCCTCGATCAGCGAATCATCCACATTTCCAAGTGCCGACACATACAACACAATAGGCTGTCCTACAGATGTGGTGAACAAGATCAGTATAATACACCAGATCGCCGTCCTGGAATCTCCCAGCCAGCTTATATCTGAATCCAGCACATAGTTAAAAAGCCCTGTGTATTTATTGAACATCCATTTCCAGACAACCGTTACGGCAACGGTTCCTGTTACAACCGGAAGATAAAAAATGCAGCGGAAAAAGGAGCACAATGCCCCGTTCATCTTATAGATCGCCGAACTTACCCACAGGGAAAAAGCAGTGACTGCCGGCACTGCTACGACCACGATCAGGACAGTGTTGGCAAGCGCTTTTATAAAGATGTCATCCTGAAACATTTCTTTGTAATTATCAAAGCCTACGAACGCAAACTCTGTCATTGAATAATTAAAAAAACTCGTAACGAGACACATGACCATCGGCACGATAACAAAGCCCACGAAAAACACCAGCGCCGGAGCCAGAAACAAATATGCCGAGATCGTTTCCCTCCTTGTCAGGCTCTTTTTCATAATGGACGGTTTTATTTGCTTATTCACTTAAACGTCCCTCCCATTTGCAACTTATTTTTTGTAAAAAACGGAAGCACACCTTCCTCTATAAGACGGTGTGCTTCCGCCCGCAATTCAACCTGCATTGAACAGGTTTTGCTCAAATCTTTTTATTTGCCCAAAGCAGCCTGAGTCGCCGCATTGGACGTCTCGACATATGTATTCACAGATTCTTCAAGATCGTTTCCGTTGAAGACATTCTGCAGCATGTTCCACCATGCGGTGCGCTGCTCAGCCCATCCCGGAGTTACGTTATAGTAGTCGCCAAGATACGGCATCATCGAATTGAATACTGACATACGCTCTTCCTGATCACTTCCCTCATATACATTGCCAAATGAGGAACGTACCGGGAAGAATCCTGATGCAACCACGCTCTCCGGCCCCTGTGTCTCATCATCGCATACAAATTCGATGAATGTCTTGGCAGCCTCGATCCTGGCTTCATCGCCATTGTCAAAAATACCGAATCCATAGATTCCGCCGTCAAGCTCCGGAACTCCGTCGTCAGACGGGAATGTCATCGCATAAGCCGTGAAATCAACCTGCTCTGCGTAGTTGCTCTCATTGGAAGCATTCCAGGCAAAGGACATGGCGATCGTTCCGTTGGCAAATAACTGAAGCTCATCCGCCGCCTGCGCGCCGGAATCATAGCTGAGAAGACCCTCGCCCACCCAGTCTGAGAGCTGCTGTAAGCCTTTAATACCTGCTTCGCTGTTCATCGTCCACTCTGTGTGATCTTCATTGGTAAAGTCCGCACTGTAAAGATTTCTTGCAAGGGCGCGGGTACCCTGATCTCCGCCCTGACCGCCGCAGTATACGACGCCTGTTGTCTCAACGCCCGAGTCTTTCAGGGCCTGCAGCGCTTTTCCAAAGTCTTCTGTTGTCCATGTACGCGTTTCCTCATCAATGTACTGAAGGGCACCGGCTTCCTCAAACACTTCGTAATTGATAGCCATACAGTGCGCGTTCATACACAGCGGATACTCATAATACACACCGTCGGAAGACTTGCACGCGTTGACTACAGCCTCGCTCACCGCGGAAATATCTGCCAGCGCCTCGTCATCCCACAGATCGCTTAAATCAACCATTTTTCCGGCGGCGCCCCAGGTCGTCACAAGACGCTCCGGCCCTTCCATGATGAGATCCGGAGCAGTTCCGGCCTCGATCGCCGCTGTCACCTGGTCGTCACCGGATGTGTAATCCAGATATTCAACAGATACGCTGATGTCCGGGTACTTCTCGTTAAACGACGCTATAATAGAATCTACAGTCGCCGCATCTCCCCAGGAACCAATCGGGTATGTCCAAAGTGTGATCGCCGTTGCGCCGTCTGACACTTCCGGTTCGTCCTCTCCGGCTCCTCCGCCGCTGCCGCATGCGGCAAGTCCTGTCGCCATACCTGCACATAAAAGCATAGACAGCCATTTTTTCCAGTTTTTCATAAACTACCTCCTTTTGATACGTTTGCTTCTGAAAATAATATACATAAAATAAAAATTTTTTTCAATATTTTATTTTTAACAAAAACTTTTTTATTTTTTGTTTATTTTTCACAATGAAGAACAAAAACATGCCAGTATTTAATTCTTAATACACAAAATCCACCAGCATCAATAATCCCGTGGATCCATGAAACTGGTGGATTATATATTTCAGGAAATTCATATGTATTCAGGCAGCAGATATTCTCCTGACCGGCCGCCTGACACACTCTACTCGTCTACGCTGTAATTCGGCGCCTCTTTTGTGATATGGATATCATGAGGATGACTCTCTCTTAAGGAGGCTGCCGAGATCTTCATAAATCTGCCGTTCGCCTTGAGTTCTTCGACCGTATGCGTACCGCAGTATCCCATACCTGAGCGCAGGCCGCCCATGAGCTGGAATACGGTATCTTCTACAGTTCCCTTATAAGCCACGCGGCCTTCTACGCCTTCCGGCACAAGCTTCCTGGCATTCTCCTGGAAATAGCGGTCTTTGCTTCCGTTTTCCATTGCTGCGATCGATCCCATTCCGCGGTATACCTTGTATTTTCTTCCCTGATACAGTTCAAATGTTCCCGGACTCTCATCACATCCCGCAAAGATACTGCCCATCATACAAACATTCGCGCCTGCCGCGATCGCCTTTGTCATGTCTCCCGAATACTTGATACCCCCGTCTGCAATGATCGGGATCCCGTGTTCTCTTGCCGCCTCATAGCAGTCCATGACAGCTGTGATCTGTGGGACGCCGATGCCTGCGACCACACGGGTCGTACAGATGGATCCGGGTCCGATACCGACTTTGACAGCATCCACGCCTGCCTCGATCAGAGCTTTTGTGGCCTCTCCTGTCGCTACATTCCCGGCGATTATCTGAAGCTCCGGGTATTTTTCTTTTACCATACGCACAGTGCGCAGTACATTCGCGGAATGTCCGTGGGCAGAATCCATGACTACCACATCTACCTTCGCCTTCACCAGCGCAGCCACGCGCTCCAGGCAGTTTGCTGTAATACCGATCGCGGCGCCGCAGAGAAGACGGCCCTGGGAATCTTTCGCTGACAGCGGGTATTTGATTTGCTTCTCTATGTCCTTAATCGTGATGAGTCCCTTTAAATTGCCCTCGTCGTCCACGATCGGAAGCTTTTCCTTTCTTGCCTTTGCAAGAATCTTCTTCGCTTCCTCAAGGGTGATCCCTTCTTTTGCGGTAATCAGCCCTTCAGATGTCATAGATTCTTTTATCTTTTTAGAGAAGTCTTCTTCAAATTTAAGATCCCGGTTCGTAATGATTCCGACCAGCTTACGTCCTTCTGTGACCGGCACTCCTGAAATACGGAATTTTGCCATCAGATTATTGGCGTCCTCCAGAGTATTTTCCGGTGAGAGATAGAATGGATCTGTGATCACTCCGTTCTCCGACCGCTTTACCTTGTCAACCTCCTCTGCCTGAGCCTCGATCGTCATGTTCTTATGGATGATACCGATCCCTCCCTGACGTGCCATCGCGATTGCCATGCGGTGTTCTGTTACCGTATCCATCCCGGCGCTCATCATCGGAATATTCAGTCTGATTTTCTTTGTAAGGTAGGTTGACAGGTCCACTTCGTTCGGTATTACCTCAGAGTAAGCCGGAACAAGCAGCACATCATCAAACGTAATCCCTTCGCCAATAATCTTTCCCATATTTTGACCTCTCTTTCTTTTGAATACGCATTTTGTAAATGGTTATCTGATATAGTACAAAAATTCAAAAGGTATGTCAACAGTTTTGGCAGAGGCCGGGAGATTTCAGACTTGATTTATTTTAAGACACATTTATAAGTTTTCCTAATATACAGGTATGTGTTTGTGAGGGAGTACAAAAACTGGCGAAACATCCGAAAACAGTGAGGCGCACATAGCAGAGACGTATCCGGCGCGGGCAGGGATATGGCGGCGGTGTCCTGGTGTAATCTGCCAGAAAGACTTAAAGGGAGAAAGCCTGGCGTTCATTGTCCGGCGGATGCCTGAGGCGGAGACGAATCTTCCGCCGGACAATCGCTTTTAGCCATGCTTTCTCCCTTTTACGTCTTTCCCAGATCACGGAACCGGAACCAAATCCCCGCCCGCCGCGAAAACGTTCTGAATCAGATCGACGGTTTTCGGACGTTATATTTACAGGGAAACTCCCGGCAAATCCAGATTTTACATCATACCCATTCCGCCTGCGCCGCCTGCCGGCATTGCCGGTGCGGGCTCTTTGATCGTGGATACGACCGATTCTGTTGTGAGCAGTGTTGATGCAACGCTGGTCGCATTCTGAAGTGCGCTTCTCGTAACTTTTGCCGGATCGAGAATGCCTTCCTCTACCATATCTACATACTCTTCTTTGTATGCGTCAAATCCAATACCCGCTTTTGACTCTTTTACTTTGTTCACAATGACTGCGCCCTCAAGTCCTGCGTTTGCAGCGATCTGATAAAGCGGAGCCTCCAGAGCTTTGAGGATGATCCTTGCTCCTGTCTTCTCGTCTCCGTCCAGCTCTTCCGTCAGTTTTGCAACCTCTTTTGCTGCGTGGATATATGCGGAACCGCCGCCTGCGATGATTCCTTCCTCAACTGCCGCCCTTGTAGCGTTAAGCGCATCCTCCATGCGGAGTTTTGCTTCTTTCATCTCAGTCTCTGTCGCCGCGCCTACACGGATAACTGCTACGCCGCCTGCCAGTTTTGCAAGTCTTTCCTGAAGTTTCTCTCTGTCAAAGTCAGATGTTGTCTCTTCGATCGCTTTTTTGATCTGCGCGATCCTGTCGTTGATTGCGCTCTTCTCTCCGCATCCGTCAACGATAACTGTATTCTCTTTCTGTACCTTAACAGATTTTGCGCGTCCGAGCTGATCCATTGTCGTCTCTTTGAGGTCAAGCCCGAGTTCTTCGGAAATCACCTGTCCGCCTGTCAGAATCGCGATATCCTGAAGCATTTCTTTTCTTCTGTCGCCGTATCCCGGAGCCTTCACTGCAACTACATTAAATGTTCCGCGCAGCTTGTTGACAATGAGAGTTGTAAGAGCCTCTCCCTCAATGTCCTCAGCAATAATCAGAAGCCTTGCCCCAGACTGTACGACCTGCTCAAGCAGCGGAAGGATATCCTGGATGTTGGAGATCTTCTTGTCAGTAATCAGAATGTACGGGTCATCAAGAACCGCTTCCATCTTCTCCATATCTGTTGCCATATAAGCAGAAATGTATCCGCGGTCAAACTGCATACCTTCTACAAGATCAAGCTCTGTCTGCATTGTCTTGGATTCTTCGATCGTGATTACGCCGTCGTTTGAAACCTTCTCCATCGCGTCAGCTACCATCTCGCCTACTGCCTCATCGCCTGAAGAAACTGCCGCGACTCTTGCAATCTGATCTTTTCCTTTTACTTTGCTGCTCATAGAGTGGATCGCTTCAACCGCTTTATCTGTCGCCTTTTTCATACCTTTTCTCAGAACGATCGGGTTTGCTCCTGCTTCCAGGTTCTTCATTCCTTCATGAACCATAGCCTGTGCCAGAACAGTCGCAGTTGTCGTACCGTCCCCGGCCACATCATTTGTCTTGGAAGCGACTTCTCTGATCAGCTGTGCTCCCATATTCTCGAATCCATCCTCAAGCTCAATCTCTTTTGCGATCGTAACGCCGTCGTTTGTGATAAGCGGCGCTCCAAAAGATTTGTCGAGAACTACGTTTCTTCCTTTCGGTCCGAGTGTTACCTTCACTGTGTCCGCCAGCTGATTTACGCCCTTTTCCAGAGCCGCTCTGGCTTCAGCTCCATATTTGATTTCCTTTGCCATATCAATACATCTCCTTATATTCTTTGATTATCTGTTTCCCTCGCTAAGTCTCTGCGGTTGATACATCCTCGCTTCCGCTCGGTGTATCGGCTAAAACACTAAGCTCGAAAGTACCTCGCTAAGTCTCTGCGGTTGATACATCCTCGCCTCCGCTCGGTGTATCGGCTAAAACACTAAGCTCGAAAATACCTCGCTAAGTCTCTGCGGTTGATACATCCTCGCTTCCGCTCGGTGTATCGGCTAAAACACTAAGCTCGAAAGTACCTCGCTAAGTGTTTTATGCCTCTACGACTGCGAGGATGTCGTTCTGTTTTACGATAATGTATTCCTCGCCGTCAAGTTCTACGTCTGTTCCTGCATATTTGGAATAGATTACTTTGTCGCCCGGTTTCACCTGCATTACGACTTCTTTTCCATCTATATTTCCGCCAGGTCCCACAGCAATAACTTCTGCTTCCTGCGGTTTCTCTTTTGCCTGTCCCGGCAGCACGATACCGGATTTTGTTGTCTCTTCTGCTTCTAACTGTTTTAAAACAATTTTGTCACCCAACGGTACTAACTTCATTGTGATTCCTCCTTAATCTTTCTTGTTAGCACTCATTTCTTACGAGTGCTAAACCTCATGAATATAAAATAGCACTCTGGTTTCCATTTGTCAACATAGTTTATGAGGTTTTTTAAACAAACTTTTATACTTTTATAAAACAAAACGCGCCTGTTCAGGCGCGCTTTGTCATTCTTCTTCCTTCATACACGTTGTAGAAACCATTTTCGATCCGGAACTTCAATATCTTCCGGTCTTCTCTGCAATATCTTTCTTTCACGACGCCGGTGCAGTAAAGAAGTTCCGTCCTGGCGGATATATAGCACCGGTATTTTGCATCCAGAGAGATGGCTGTAAGCTCATCCTCCTTCAGTTCAAGGTAAATATTATCCTCTTCCGGATCATATTTGTATACCTTGCACTGTCTGGTCGCCTCATCAAAGATTCCATCTGCGGAAATCGTCTTCTCCATCCGCAGGTCAACAGGATTGCCTTCATACATTGCCGTCACCCTCCAGACTACATACGCTCTTTCCTGATCTTTTCAAGCTCTGTGAACACATAATCATTTAAGACTTTGATATAAGTTCCCTTCATTCCGGAAGATCTGGATTCAATGACGCCCGCACTCTCAAATTTGCGCAGTGCATTGACAATAACCGAACGTGTGATGCCTACCCGGTCAGCCACCTTACTTGCCACCAGGATCCCTTCTGTTCCGCCAAGCTCATCAAAAATATGTATGATCGCCTCCAGCTCTGAGAAGGACAGGGTGCTGATTGCAGACTGTACAATATTCTCTTTTCGTGTCTCTTCTGCATTTTCCTCATTTACCGAACGGAGCATCTCCAGTCCGACGACCGCGGTTCCATACTCGCTGAGAATAATGTCATCAATAGAATAGGTAGAATCCTGCTTGTAAATAAACAGCGTTCCAAGCCTTTCTCCGGCAATGTCGATGGGTGTGACGATGGCCTGGCATCCCCGGACCGCATCCGCAGAAAAACCGAGCGTCTCAAGGTTTACGTTTTCTTTTGTAGAAAGAATGCTCAGAAGCCGCTCATTAAGCATGGCATCGATATGGGAACCGACAGCTTCTGTAATAAGATCATGGATCTCCCTGACAGCCGGGCATTTGCTCACACCCAGTATTTTTCCTTTTCTGCTGACTACCAGCACGTTGGAATCAAGTATCTCCGTAAGAACAGCGCAGATATCGTTGAATACCACTTTGCTCGAATTGTTGTTATGCAGCAGCTTATTGATCTTTCTTGTTTTATCTAATAGTTGTACGCTCATTATTTCCTCCGAATATCATTTATCAACACACAATTGTATACACAAATCTTGTTATAGTAATATACATTCTTATGCTATCACACAGTTTTCAGAATAGCAATACAATTTCAATATTATTTTACTCTTTTTTTTGATCAAGACTTGTCACATATCCGCATTTTTCGTCAGCACAGACAAGCTTATTCCCTTTTTCCACCATATAGCCGCCGCATTCCGGACATTTTTCCGTGGACGGCTTCTGCCAGGACATAAATCCGCATTCCGGATTATCCTCGCACCCGTAATATTTTCTGCCTTTTTTCGTCTTACGGACAACCACATCTTTGCCGCACACCGGGCAGGGCACGCCGATCTTCTCCAGATACGGCTTCGTGTTCCTGCATTCCGGGAATCCGGGACAGGCGAGGAATTTCCCGTGGGGGCCATATTTAATAACCATATTTCTGCCGCATTCTTCACAGATAACATCTGTAACCTCGTCCTCGATTTTTACGCTCTCCAGCTCTTCCTCAGCTTTCTTTACCGCTTCATCCAGATCCGGATAGAAGTTGCGGATGATCTCTTTCCATTCCACCCTGCCTTCCTCTACCATATCGAGGAGCCCTTCCATATTTGCCGTAAAATTTACATCCACAATACTCGGGAAAGACTGTTTCATTATATTGTTAACGACCTCTCCGATCTCCGTGATATAAAGATTCTTTGCTTCTTTTGTCACGTAGCGGCGCCCCAGAATGATAGAAATAGTAGGCGCGTACGTACTTGGCCGCCCTATCCCAAGCTCTTCCATTGCCTTAACGAGACTGGCCTCCGTATAATGTGCCGGCGGCTGCGTAAAATGCCGGCCTGGCTCAAGTCTCTCCTTCGTGAGGACAGAATCCATTTTCAGCCCTCCTGTGAGCACATTGCTCTCTTCCTTCTCTTCATCTGCTTCAGTATATACAGAACGGAAACCGTCAAAAAGCTGCCTGGATGCCGACACAGCAAAGCAGTACTTTCCTGCTCCGATCTTTACAGACCTGGATTCATAGCGCGCAGGCGTCATTCGGCTCGCGGCGAATCTCTTCCATATGAGCTGATAGAGACGGAACTGATCCCGTGTGAGGGAGTCTTTCAGAGAGGCAGGCGTCCGGCTGATATCTGTCGGACGTATCGCCTCATGGGCGTCCTGTATTTTCTTTCCGCCTTCTTTTGCCTCCTGTCCCGCCGCTGCATATTCTTTTCCGTACACGGAAGAAATATACTCTCTGGCGGAAGCGTCCGCCTCGTCTGCGATTCTGGTGGAATCAGTACGCAGATAGGTGATCACACCGACTGTTCCGTTTCCTTTGATGTCGATCCCCTCGTAGAGCTGCTGAGCGATTCGCATTGTCTTCTGCGTCCCGAAGTTCAGAGCTTTTGCCGCCTCCTGCTGAAGCGTACTGGTAGTAAACGGCAGAGGAGCCTTTCGGATACGCTCGCTCGTTTTGATATCCGTGATCCTGAACTCGGCGTTCTCTGTCTCTTTTAAGATCTCATTCAATTCTTCCTCTGAATGGATGGTCATTTTTTTCTTATCCGTGCCGTAGAACTTTGCGGTGAGAGTCCGCTTTTCTCCCCTGATCTTCAGCACTGCATCCAGTGTCCAGTATTCCTCCGGGATGAACGCATTGATCTCATCTTCCCTGTCTGCTACCAGACGGAGAGCAACAGACTGCACACGCCCGGCGCTTAATCCACGCTTTACTTTCGCCCAGAGCAGAGGGCTGATACGGTATCCGACTATACGGTCAAGCACGCGCCTTGCCTGCTGAGCGTCCACCAGGTCCATGTCAATATCGCGCGGCGTTTTCAAAGACGCCTTGACCGCGTTTTTCGTGATCTCATTAAATGTGATCCGGCGCATTTTTTTCTTATCCAGCTTCAGCGCTGCTGCCAGATGCCAGGAGATCGCCTCTCCTTCCCGGTCAGGGTCAGTTGCGAGAAAGACTTTGTCAGACTTTTTGGCTTCCTTTCTCAATGAGGCAAGGATATCGCCTTTTCCCCTTATCGTGATATATTTTGGTTCATAATCATGTTCTATATCGATCCCCAGCGAACTTTTCGGCAAATCGCGCACATGTCCCTGGGAGGCGGCAACCGTATAGCTGCTTCCCAGAAATTTTTTGATCGTCTTCACTTTCGCCGGAGACTCCACGATAACAAGATAGTGTGCCATAAATCCAAATCCTCCATCAACACCGGGCTATAATATACTGATTTTTTGATATTTCTCTGATATATCCCTCCAATTCCAGAGTAACAAGCAGCTCCATGACTGTCCTGATATCCAGCTTTGTCTCTGCCGCCACCTGGTCTACGCTCCTGGGATACAAATCGAGACAACTATACACCAATTTTTCTTTGGTTTCAAGCACTTTTTCATTTTTGCTATCCTTTTTTCCACCGCCGTCATATCCCTTGCCGGCAGTTTTTTCATCCTCCGACAGACCCTGACACGCCGCTTTTTTACTCATTCCCTGCAATCCCCATTCCTCTGCCAGATCCTCCGGTGACAGAAGAATCCCTGCCCCCTGCCGTATCAGGAGATTACACCCGTCGCTCATGGCGCTGTTCACCGGTCCCGGAAGCGCATACACGTCGCGCCCCTGCTCCAGCGCCATATCTACTGTAATAAGAGAACCGCTTTTTCTTCCCGCTTCCATTACAAGGACCGCGTCCGCCAGGCCGCTGATGATCCGGTTCCGGGCAGGAAAATGATGTGCCAGCGGCGGCGTCCCCGGGGGCAGTTCAGAAAGGATCCCGCCTCCCTGCTCCAGAATGTCCGCATACAGGCCGATATGTTCTTTCGGATAACAAACATCCGCTCCGCAGCCCAGCACTGCATATGTCTTTCCTCCGCTCATGAGCGCTCCCCTGTGCCCCATTCCATCAATCCCCCTGGCCATGCCGCTGATGACCTCCACCCCGCAGCCTGCCAGCATCCGGGCAAAATCAACCGCATATTTCTCACCGTAGGGCGTACACCTGCGCGCGCCTACAATTGCCGCCTTCCTGCTGTTCTTCTCAGGGAGAGAGCCTTTCACATAGAGCGCATAGGGGAAATCCTCGATCTCCTTTAACCGCTCCGGATACTCCTCAGAGAACCAGGGGATGAACCGGATCTTTTTCTCCAGCAGCTTTTCATATTCTGCTCCGGGGCCGCCCTGTTTCTTTGCCTGCAATATTGTATTTCGTTCCTTCTCATTCAAGAACTCTAATTGATTCAACTGTGTTTCTTCTATATAATAAACTGCTTCCGCTGTTTTCATGTTTTTTCTTAAAAGAGATTTTTTCTTCGCGGATATGCCCCGCATGCGCGCCAGCCAGTATTCATATTTCATAGATTTGTCTCCTATCCCTGCCAATACTTCTCATCCACTACACGGTATCCCACCGCTTCTTTAAGGTGGTTTTCTCTGATTCTTTCCTCCCCGCTCAGATCTGCAATTGTGCGGGCCGTTTTAATGATCCTGTGGTATGCCCGCGCTGTCAGCCCCATCACTGTAAACGCCTGTTCCATCAGCGCGCGCTCTCTTTTTCCCAGGGCGCAATAATATTTGATCTCCTCTCCTTTCAGCATGGAATTCGTCGTAATCTTCGTCCCCTTATAACGCTCTTTCTGGAGCTTTCTCGCCCTGGACACCCGCTTTCGGATTATTGCGGAGCACTCGCCCTTTCTTTCATCCGCAAGGTGTCGGTATTCTACCCTGGGCGCCTCCACGCACAGATCGATCCGGTCCAGGAAAGGACGGCTGATCCGGCTCAAATACATGTGGATCTGGGCCGGAGTACAGGTACACTTCTTCCTGTCCGGATAACAGCCGCAGGGACATGGATTCATGGCCGCTACCATGATAAAATCTGCCGGAAATCTGTAATTTCCGTATGTCCGTGAGATCTGTACGCTTTTCTCTTCCAGGGGCTGCCGCAGCACCTCGATCACGCTTTTTCGAAATTCCGGGAGCTCATCCAGAAAGAGCACTCCCCCGTGGGCAAGGCTGATTTCTCCGGGACGGGGGATCAGTCCTCCGCCGATCAGTGCGGCCCGGGTCGCTGTGTGATGAACCTCACGGAACGGCCGCTTCCGGATGAGAGGCGACGTCTCATTCAGCATTCCAAGGACACTGTATATCTTTGTGATCTCCAGGCTTTCCTCCATGTCCGGCTCTGGCAGGATCCCGGCGATGCATTTTGCCGTCATAGACTTCCCGCTCCCCGGCGGGCCGATCATGAGCAGGTTATGCCCGCCTGCCACAGCGATTTCTGCCGCGCGCTTTACATTTTCCTGGCCCTTGATGTCTGCGAAATCGGGGATGTCTTCCTCCCAGTTATCCTCAATTTCCGACTCCTCCCTGTTCACCGGCAGCTTCTCTCCGGCAAGTATACGAACGACATCCCGCAGGCTTTCTGCCCCGATCACCTCCACTCCGCTGACCAGGGAACCTTCAGACCTGTTTTCTGCCGGCACGATAAAGCGGGTTATACCGTTTTGTTTTCCTTCCATAATAATGGGCAGAACTCCGGGCACTTTCCTCACCTTTCCATCAAGCCCCAGCTCTCCTGTTATAAGATACCCTCCTGCCGCCTCCGGACTGATCTGCCCGAGAGATTCCAGGATGGCGACCGCGATAGGCAGATCAAAAGAAGCTCCTCTCTTCCGCAGAGTAGCAGGAGACAGATTAACGACTGTGCGCTTTGCAGGGAAATCGAATCCCGAATTCCGGATCGCAGTCCTTACTCTCTCCCCTGCCTCTTTAACTTCTGACGACAGATACCCTACCATATGAAAAACCGGCAGCCCGTTAGATACATCCGACTCCACCCGCACAAGCTCTACTCCCAGGCCGTCAATGGCAGCGGATAAAATTGTACTGAAACTCATCCATACTCCTTTCTTATGAGTTCCCTGCTGTGTAATTTACCGAGTCAAACACCACTGATCCAATAAATAACTGAATTTCCGACCGATACAGCCAGACACCCTTTTGGGTGAGATTACCGGGAAAGATATCCCCGGGAATGTATATCTATGATATCCCACACTTTGACCAGTGTCAATGCAGCGTATCTCTGTACTCTATATACGGATATTTATATACTCATTTTACGGTTATCAGTATTCTGTCTGTTTTCTGTCCGTGACCGCCTCCACCGTATTCTGTCCTTCTTTTGGTTGGAAAAGCACGAATCTTCCGCTTTTTTCATAAACTATATCAAATGTGCTACGAGGTGCCGTCTTGAAATCATTTCCCACCCCTCTCACCCCTTCGGAAGAGAAGTATTACATTCAGAGATATACAGAGGGAGACCTCAATGCAAAGCACATCCTGATCGAACGGAATCTCCGGCTCGTCGCCCACGTAATCAAAAAATATCAGAACCTGGGGGAAGATCCCGAAGATCTGCTTTCCATCGGGACGATCGGACTGATCAAAGCAGTCGTGACGTTTAATCCGGATAAGGGCAACCGCCTCGCTGCATATGCGTCCCGATGTGTTGAAAAAGCGACCCCTCCGGTTTGGCTCCATTTTGCAATAAAGCCGGGAATCAGAACCCTTTTTCTGATTCATGGAAAATATGGAAATCATATGGCAATCTACATATCCTGTATCGTTCTCATAATCATAGAAATACCTACGCTGTTATCTATGTCCATTCTGCATTATTCCGACTACCCTCTCGATGTACAATAGCAGAACGCCATAATCTGCTCTATTCATCCCCGAACCAGTTGCATACAATACCTGAAAAAATCCGCTACTATCGCCATAAACATCTGTTACACCAACGGGATGTTGCAAATGCACTAAATATAGAACGGACAGTATATCAATCCTGTGAATATGATACTCGTGATTACTATCCTATCGAATTACTTGAAAAACTGGCTGACTTCTATCATATCACCGCTGAAAATCTGATGGACGAATACCATCTCTTCTTATACCATGATCCCGGTACACAAATAAAGCAATTCCGCAAACAACATGGCTATACACAGGAACAACTGGCAGATAAACTCGGTGTATGGAAACAATCTATCCGTTCATGGGAAAAAGGATATAAGAAAATGTCAAGAGAACACTATGATAGATTTATGGAACTGAAGAAAAATGCCTAGTTTCTTCTATTATATATGGAACGCTCATTTGTCTTTCTTTAGCCTGAGATCGTTTAACCAAAGCCGTGCCCGCTCAACATGTCAGAACGTCTCAGACAAGCGTTCAGCGTCTCACAGCGGTATCAGACAAGCAATAAGGGCAGTCACCAAAAATGACTGCCCTGTTATCTCTTATTTCAACGCTTCTCGAATACCTTGTATTATATTTATCTTCTCTTCAACCGGAATATCCAGTTTACTCAGGTAGGAATATATGTATTCCCCATGCAGAACAGCAACCTGTTCTTTCAGGTTTTCGACAGCGTGCTCATCTTTTGGATAATGCACGACTACATTCATATATACCTGCCTCTCTTTTTCTTACATATATGACCTACTGCTTGTCTGTTATGACAGAGCACATTATACGTTCCAATTCCTGATGCATAATGTTAAAAACATTCCATCCATTCTGTTTCAGCACCCCAGAGTTTTTCAGGTCAATCCGTAACTGATTTAGTATTGTTATCGTATTATCGAGTTCTATCAACAGGTCTTCTGCCGTAACTGGCTGTATCTGTATTTTCATCATCATTCACCTACTTTCAGATTAATTTTCAAAAATATAAGAATGATATAGAAAAAACAGTGATATTTATTTTTTATTTTTTCTGTCATTGTACTGCATAATATATATCCTGTTTACTTCGATATTCTCGGACTCTAATACAACTGAATATCCTTTTTCATATACTTTATTATGTCCTAATAACAATTTTTCTGCTTCATTGTATGTCATATGATAGAGAGGCGGTACAAGAATACCATGTGATTTCGTGTAGAGTTTTTTATATTTCTGATAGTATTGTATACATGACGCTTTTTTACCCTTACTATTTCCGCCCAGCAATACAGTAAAGTATGCACCGATATTATCGTTTTCTATATTACGTCTCACTTTAGTAAAACCATTCGACCATATATCCTGCACCGACCGATTATCTATAAACAATGTATCGACATCTTTATTTTTCACCAATACATGAATATGCCATCTGCCCCGGCAGTCAGGTTCATACATAACAATATATTCCATAGGACCATAATAATATTTTATCCGTTTCCAGAATTTTTTAAAGTCATTCGAGACAATACTACGGTCAGTCATATGAAGATCACTGCTATAAGTCAGTATGATATGAAGTTCATTACTGTTCCCTACGAAATTGTAATTGATAATACGCCTGAGCCGCTCAAACGCCCTGTTCCAGTTATATCTGTCCGAGCTGCCTGTACCGCCCCTGCCTGTTTTTGATTGAAAGAGAACAATTTCTCCCGTTTCAACATCTAAATATCTTGTTTTATCAATTTTTCTGAACCTGCCAATATCGTTATGAAACCCACGCTCATACACTTTTACTTCAATAATATCATTGGTAATACATACAGTCGTCATTGCACCTGGACTGGGATTGACTATATCCAGTTCATGTACATAAGTTTTTCTACCTACGTCATAGTCTGACATATACATTTCTCCTTTTCAAATTATTTAGAGCATAGTCCGGGCATATATACCAGACTGAAACAATATAAGATTGTCTGCCCTATGTACAAATAAAGAAGAACTGCAGTCCTGATATATTTACAAAGTTCTATTGAATATCCTATAAATCCCCCATTTCTGACAGTAAAAGTAGTGTATGTCTTTATATTATGACTTTTTTCCAATAATAGAACTAAAATGGAAAATAAATGAATTTTTTAAAAGAGTGAATATTTTCGCCTGATGTAACGGTAATAATCAAGTTAAATATATACAAAAAATAATAGAAGATACTCCCTGTACTGGAAATATCGGGAATGTCCTAAAGTTTGTGTAAACCTCTAAACTGATGTAAGATAAACTTACCAGTTTGGAGGTTTATTTTA
>CALWDM010000038.1 GCA_944376695.1 uncultured Mediterraneibacter sp.
GAATGATACAGGATATTGAAGAAGAGAGTAAGACTAAATTCAGCATGGATGTGGAATTTAGTTTTTCATTCAAGGAAGTGGATAAAAAGTTATAAAAAGCTGTTGACATTTCAAGGACCTTATAGTATAGTATCTATTGTTCCGGTCAGCGGAACACAGGAAATGCGACAGTGGCTCAGTTGGTAGAGTACGACCTTGCCAAGGTCGGGGTCGCGGGTTCGAACCCCGTCTGTCGCTCTGAAAGAAGCACCTGATATCTCAGATGAGATTTGGGTGCTTTTTCGCATATGTATGCGCCAGAAGGAACAATAATGAGGATTATAATCATATGAGGGGGCTTTTTTGCAAAAGCGTTCTATGTTATACTGAAAACGGACCGAAAACACAAGGAGATAAGGATGGAGCAGCGCGGCAGGCCAATAGGCTTTTTAATAAAGCAGATCAATAATGTATTTGAAAAAGAATTAAATGAACGGCTGCGTGATACGGGAATCACCTCCTCTCAGTGCGCGGTGTTGGATTATCTGTTCCATACGAGCAGAGAAGAGGTGAGCCAGCGGGACGTGGAGAAAAATCTGAACCTCAAAAATCCGACTGTAACAGGACTTCTGAAGCGCCTGGACGAAAAGGGATATATCCTGTGCGTACCCAGCGCGAACGATAAGAGGAAGAAAAATATCTACCTTACAGAGAAAGCGTATGACATTCAGCGGAGGATGGAATCGGACCGGAGAAAGCTGGACAGGGAACTGACCCGAGGAATGACGAAGCGGGAAGTGGAGGCGCTGAGGAGAAATTTGGAAAAGTTGTTGTACAATATTTCTGATTTGTGAAGATTGGCAGATAATTTGAGTAAAAGGGGTCAGACCCCTGTTAAGAGGGGTCTGACCCCTTTTGGGAGAATTGTCAGAAAAAGGAGAATATTATGAGCTACGCGGACAAAGTCTTTATAAATATGTGCAGGGATATTATTGAGAATGGTACGAGTACAGAGGGGGAGAAGGTGCGTCCTGTCTGGGAGGACGGCGCCTCCGCATATACGATCAAGAAGTTCGGGGTGGTCAACCGGTATGACCTGTCAAAGGAGTTCCCGGCGCTGACGCTGCGGCGGACTGCGATCAAGAGCTGTGTGGACGAGCTTCTGTGGATCTGGCAGAAGAAATCCAATAATGTGCATGAATTAAAGAGTCATATCTGGGACAGCTGGGCGGACGAGAGCGGATCTATCGGTAAGGCGTACGGCTATCAGATGGGCGTGAAGCATCAGTATAAGGAAGGGATGATGGACCAGACGGACCGGGTGATCTATGATCTGAAGAATAACCCGTACAGCCGCCGCATCATGACGAATATCTATGTGCATCAGGACCTGCACGAGATGAATCTGTATCCGTGCGCGTACAGCATGACGTTTAATGTGACGAAGGAAAAAGACAGCGATGTCCTGACTCTGAACGGTATCCTGAACCAGAGATCCCAGGACGTCCTGACTGCGAATAACTGGAATGTCTGCCAGTATGCGGTGCTGATCTACATGCTGGCGCAGGTGTGCGGCATGAAGCCGGGAGAGTTTGTCCATGTGATTGCGGACGCGCACATCTATGACAGACATGTTCCCATGATCGAGGAACTGATCTCAAGGGAGCCGCTCCCGGCGCCGGCATTCTGGCTGAACCCGGAGATCAAAGACTTCTATGACTTTACGCCGGATGACGTGAGACTGGATCATTATGAGACTCATCCTCAGATCAAAAATATCCCGGTCGCGGTGTAGGCAGGTTTAAATGAGGAATAAAGCCGCTGACAGAAAAGCGTTATGATCCGGGAAGAGAAGAGTCGGAGAAGAGAAAGGAAATATTATGAAAGCAATATTATCGGCAGATAAAAACTGGGGGATCGGATATCAGAACAAGCTGCTTGTCAGTATCCCTTCGGATATGAAGTTTTTCAGAGAGACGACGACAGGGAATGTGGTGGTCATGGGGCGCAGGACACTGGAGAGTTTCCCCAACGGGCTGCCGCTTAAGAACCGCACAAACATCGTGCTTACGGGGAATCAGAGTTATCAGGTGAAGGACGCGGTGATCGTCCATTCACAGGATGAGCTGATGGAGGAACTGGAGAAATACGATACGGAAAGAGTGTATGTGATCGGCGGGGAGAGCATTTACCGGATGCTCCTTCCCTTCTGCGATACGGTTTTTGTGACCAGGATCGGCCGGGCGTTTCAGGCGGATACATTTTTCCCGAATCTGGATGAAATGGAAGAATGGGAGATGACGGAGGAAGGGGAAGAGCAGACGTGTTTTGACCTGGAGTTCCGTTTTACGAAATATGAGAGAAAATAAGACGATAAAGAGATTCATTAAGCCGGCTCGGATATTCAGCTGGCTTAAATCAGTTATGCTCCTGTCTGTGGCAGTGCTCGCGACTGTGTCGCTCCTTACCGCCTGCAGCACGCAGAAAGACAGCGGACAGCAGGGCAGCAATTACCAGGGCGGCGCACAGCAAAACAGCGATCAGACTGTCAGCGGGCAGCAGAGCAGTGACCGGCAGAGCGGAGAAACCGCGCGGTCAGCGGGAAAGATCAGTGTGGTGACCACGATCTTTCCGCCTTATGATTTTGTCCGGGAGATCGCGGGAGACCGTGCGGAGCTGAAAATGCTTTTAAAACCCGGGGAGGAGAGCCATTCCTATGAGCCGACTCCCCAGGATATCATTGCCATACAGGAGAGCGATGTCTTTATCTACACAGGCGGGGAAAATGACGTCTGGGTGGAGGAGATTTTAAGCTCCATGCCGGAGATCGGCCGCCTGACGCTTCGGATGATCGACTGCGTGGATACTGTCGAAGAGGAGCATGTAGAGGGGATGAAAGAATCCCCCGGCCATGACCATGAGGACCATGAGGAGGATGACGCGGATTCTGACGGCGGGGAAGCAGGGGAGGATACGCATTCTGTCCATGAGATCGACGAGCATGTGTGGACCTCTCCGGTAAACGCCGCCCTGATCGTGGAGAGGATCAAAGAAGTGCTGATCCAGGCGGATCCGTCCGGCGAAGCGGTTTATGAGGAGAATGCGGCGGTGTATGAAGAAGAGCTGGCGAAGCTGGACCAGGAATTCCGCGGTGTGGCAGACCATGCCCGGAGAAAGCTCCTGATCTTTGGCGACCGTTTTCCGTTCCGGTATTTTGCGGACGAGTATGGGCTGGACTATTATGCCGCGTTCCCGGGATGCGCGGGCGACACCGAGCCGAGCGCCGCGACGATGGCGTTCCTGATCGACAAGGTGAAAGAGGAGAAGGTTCCTGCTGTACTGAAGATGGAGCTGAGCAATGACGATATTGCCAATGCCATCGCAGAGGCGACAGGGACAGAGGTGAAAGTATTTTACAGCTGCCACAATCTGTCGGCGGAAGATTTTGAGGGCGGAGAGACTTATCTGAGTATGATGCAGAAAAATGTGGAGACGCTGAAGGAGGTTTTGAGCGGATGGCGCTGATCAGATGCGTGGATGTTTCCATCGGATATGAGGGGCAGACAGTGGTGCGCGACCTGGATTTTTCTATCTGCGCAGGGGATTATCTCTGTATCGTCGGGGAGAATGGTTCCGGGAAGAGCACCCTCGTGAAGAGCCTTCTCGGGCTGAAAAATGTAGAAAAAGGGCGGATCATCTATGGGGACGGGCTGAAGAAAAACGAGATCGGATACCTTCCCCAGCAGACAGACACGCAGAAGGATTTTCCGGCCAGCGTGTACGAGGTGGTCCTCTCAGGGAGGCTGAACAGCCGCGGGATCAGGCCTTTTTATACAAGCGCGGACAAAAGGGCTGCGGAAGAAAAACTGGAGCTTCTGGGAATCCGGGATCTGGCGAAGCAGTGCTACCGGGATCTGTCCGGCGGACAGAAGCAGAGGGCTCTCCTTGCGCGCGCGCTCTGCGCCACGAAGACAATGCTCCTGCTGGATGAGCCTGTGACCGGACTCGATCCCATCGTGACGGCAGAGTTTTATCAGCTTATCCGCAGGATCAACCGGGAGTCCGGCATCGCGGTAGTGATGGTCTCCCATGATATCGAGAGCGCGGTGGAGGATGCGAGCCATATCCTGCACCTTCAGGAGAAGATGCTTTTCTTCGGGACCGCGGAGGAATATGGAAAAAGCCGGATCGGGAGAAGATTCCTGGAAGGGGCAGACCGAGACAGAGACAGTGCAGGCAGAGACAGTGCGGACAGAGACTGCGCTGACGGGACAGACGCGCATAAAGCAGAAAACGGAGGTGAACGCCATGCTTGAAAATGTGTTCGAAATGTTTTCTTACCCATTTATGGTGCGGGCGTTCATCGTGGGGGCGCTTGTGGCGCTGTGCTCTTCCCTTCTGGGAGTGAGCCTTGTGCTGAAACGGTATTCCATGATCGGGGACGGTCTTTCCCATGTGGGATTCGGGGCCCTGGCTGTGGCGGCGGCGCTGAACGCGGCTCCTCTCGCTGTGGCGATCCCGGTGGTCATCGCGGCGGCGGTCCTGCTCCTGCGCATCCGGGGGAACAGCCGGATCAAAGGCGATGCGGCGATCGCGCTGATCTCTACCAGCTCGCTTGCAGTGGGCGTGATGGTGATCTCCATGACAACAGGAATGAACACAGATGTGTACAACTATATGTTTGGAAGCATCCTTGCCATGAGCGAAGGGGACGTCCGGCTGAGTGTGGCCCTGGCTGTGATTGTGCTGGCGCTGTATGTATTTTTTTACCACAAGATCTTTGCCATTACATTTGACGAGACATTTGCACAGGCGACCGGTGTGAAGGCAGACCTGTACAACACGCTGATCGCCATCCTGACGGCGGTCACCATCGTGCTGGGGATGCGGATGATGGGGGCGCTCCTGATCTCTAGCCTGATCATTTTCCCGGCGCTCACCTCCATGCGGGTGTGCAGGACATTCAAAAGCGTCATCATCAATTCAGCTGTGATCTCTGTCGTATGTCTGGTCATCGGGATCACGGTTTCCTATGTATGGGCGACTCCTGCGGGAGCGAGCGTAGTCATGGCGAATATAGCGGCGCTCCTTCTGTATACCATTTTCGGGACTGTGAAGAACCGGGGGAAAAAATAGAAAATCCGGCTTTACCCGATATGCAACAAAATCTTCTTTCAGAAGCTCTAATATATAGAAACAGAAAAAGATACAGCAGCAGAAAATGACCGGAGTTTGCCTGGAAGGGGAGGGAGGAGGCGTTATGGGAAAAAGAACAGATAAGAAAATGCGCATTGCACTGTTTACAGTTATTGTCCTTGTTTTACTCGTCCTTATCGGTATCCTGGCTTACTGGAAGCTCCCGTCCCGGCGGGACAGCATGACCTGGGCGCGCACTCTGGAAGCGTCCGATGTGGCGCAGATCGAGATGACCGTCATGCCATCGGCAGAAGCCGAAAGGAGCCGGAGCTTTGAGGAAGAGGAGTTTGAGGACGTTGTCAGCCTGATCAACCAGAGTACCGGAAGGCATATCAGAGCCCCGGAGCCGGCGGCGGGAATGTCCCGGACACTGTATGTCACGATGAAAGACGGCACAGAGCACACGGTGAGTTATAATGGGTATCTTGTGATCGACGGGGACAGTTATGCGGATCGTTTTCACGGGTACTCTGAGGATGGGGAAAGGCTGGATGAACTGAGTTACCGGTAAACCGCCAGGAAAAAGGAAGAGACAATTCCATCAGGAAATGAAGACCTGATAAAGTCTGAATCCTGTGGGATTGTCTCTTTCTGCCTGTATCAGGGAAAAGCTGCAATATGTAATTTCAGTTTAATATGGATCTGCAGGAGCCCCGTTTTGTGAGTACGGCATCATAGACGATGTGTCGTGCAGGTCCGCCCTGAAGCATTTCAAACAGGAATTCAATTCCTGACAGTGCCATCTGGGAAGCGGGCTGGCAGATCGTATCAAGGGAAGGGTTGTAAAATTCACCTGCGTCGATGCCGTCAAATCCTACGATCGAAATATCATCCGGAACTTTTAGCCCCAGGGAAAAGGAGGCTTTTGCAGCGCCGAGTGCAAGAACATCCGCAAAAGCAAAGACAGCGGTCATGTCAGGATTTTTTGCATATAAATGTTTCATAGCGTTAAAGCCCGTAAGGTATCCGGAATAGAAAGGGGCGTTCGTGTTATTCGCTACCAGAGAAGCTTTGAAAGGAATGCCGTGTTCCTTCAGAGCGCGCTGATATCCCATGAAACGCAGCCTGTTGGGCGTCAGACAGTCGGTCGGGGGATCGTAGATAAATCCAATGTTTTTATGCCCGAGAGATATAAGATATTCTGTTGCGCGGTACCCCTCCTTCTCATCATCTATTTTAACGCTCGAATACAGATCCTGAGGAATGGAACTGTCGGCGGATACGGTGAGCAGCACGCAGGGGATCCCGAGCTGACGGAAACGCTGGGCTGAATATCCGAAAGTACCTCCGATCAGAATCACCCCGCAGAGATTGCGGCTGCCGGCTTCCTGAATGGCAAGGTCGAGTTCGTTTACGTGATCGTCTACGTTTTGAATAATCAGTGAATAGCCTCTCAGAGAGGTTTTTTCTTCGATTATGCGGATCATGGTATG
The DNA here is from genome assembly GCA_944376695.1 of uncultured Mediterraneibacter sp. GTDB lineage: Bacteria > Bacillota > Clostridia > Lachnospirales > Lachnospiraceae > Mediterraneibacter. The sequence goes on from CALWDM010000038.1 coordinate 6,609, forward strand.
AAAAAAGGGGTTGGTGATACCTTTTACCAAAATCGCTATGTTTTTGGAGCTGTTTGCTTTCAGGTTACGCGCGCTTGTATTCGGGACATAGTTATAGTCCTTCATAACTTTCATTACCCGCTGCCGCACCTCGCTGCTCACATACCCTGTGTTATTGATAACGCGGGATACGGTAGAAATACCGACCCCTGATTCTTTTGCGATATCTTTGATAGTAACTCTCATAACTTTCTCCATTTTAATAGATTCTGAGATTTAATAGATTCTGAGACCCGTTTGTTATATTATACCAAAAGAGTCAGCCTGTGCCTAGTACAGTCATGAATGATTCTTTTTTTGGAGCCACAGCCATCGATCCCGCAGCAATATTTCATACTGCCGCCTCCCTGAGCTTTCTGGCAACAGGATAAGCGTATAGATCTCATCCACTAGGAAATGTAAATGTGTATATCCGGATCCTTTGGGCTGAGGCAGTCTTTTTTGATGCAAACGCCCCCATTTCGATATTTGCCGCTGCAGCGGGAGGCGGGAAGGATCTGCCCGCTTTGTTTTACGCAAATATTACCGCTGTTCTCACCGGCAATGTGATAATGGAAGGTAAAATCATATCCAAAGCAGCTGTAATCCAGTTCCAGGCCATCAAGCGAAGCGGGAAGGGTCGGACAGATAAAAAGACTGCCATCGCTGATCTGTATGCCCAGGATGTCGCAGATGAGCCGGTGCAAATATATGCCGGGGCCGCTGGAATAGATCCGCCATCCGCCTTTCACCTCAATGGAACCGGTGCGGAGTTTCTGGAAGTTTTCCTCATAGTCATATCGGTTGATGAAATTGCCGTCTGAGCTGCTGTAATAAAGATTGCTCTGTCTGAACGCTGCATTTGGGACCACATTTTTCAGATTGACTGGAGTGATCTGCATCAGTGCGCGCCATGCGATGTCCGCTCGATTCATTTTGCATAACGCTTCGATATATCGGATGTGGGCGTGGGTGTATTGCAGGCTGATCTCACGCCCTACATTTGCGGCCTGCTCCGCCCGGAGGAAAAGATGACTGACGCCCCCGTGATAAGAGGCTGGACGATCCATCAACCGTACTCCGTCGGGAAAATACAGATGCTGTTGGATCAATCTGATATTCTTTTCTGCCATTTCCTGATCGATGATATTGGAAAGGATTGACCGGGAAAGAGGCAGAAGCCGGTAATGGATTCCTGTTTTCGCATCTTCTGGATGCAGCATGGGGGCGAATGAACCGTTTTCCATCCGACAGACAAACCCTGGGATTATATTGTCTATGATCAAATATTTATTAAAATCCTCCTTTATGCGATCAGCCAGCGCACCGAGATATGACGCAAGCTCCGGGGCGGCTTTATCCAGTGTTTCATGCAGAAGCTGGAGAACCTGGAAGGCAAGCGCCTGCGTCCAGGAACTGACCAGGTTGTCTTTCATCGAACTGTCTGCGGGCTGCAAAGTGTCATCCCAGTCTCCGCCGGCGTAGGAGATCAGGTGTGTGCCGGAGAGAAAACGCTGCTCGATGGAAGCGGCCGCGCGCTGTACATGTTCCTTTAATGTCTGCGCAGATTCGTCCGGGGCATCAATGAATGGCAGAGCCTCTGACAGAACCGAGTGGTCTCCGGTGTGCCGGAGATAGTCTCCCAGACATTTCAGCGGCCAGAATATGACATCGCCGTGACATTCTGTCTGCCGGTCTGTATAGCGGTCAAACATAAACCATTGAGGCCATTCTCCGGATATCTGAGACTGGTGAGAGAAGATGTTGAGAAGCACTTCCCTTGCCAGTGAAAATTTCTGAGTTGCAAAAAACAGTTCCATCGGACCCTGGCAGACATCTCTTGTTCCCCATGCTGCTCCGCCGGATTGCTCAAGTCCGTGCGGGACTGCAAAATGGATGAGGGCATTGTGGCAATACCAGCGGGAAATGATGTTCAGTTTTTCGATATCTGCCGCATGACGTGTTCCGTCTGCCCTCAAACAGAAATGATTCATAAAACATCGATAATAGTTGTTGTATGCAGCCTGCCCGGATTCGAAATCCGCAGAAATCGGAGCGGGAAGGGGACTCTCCTCCAAAGCGCCGCAGAGAATGATCTGAAAGTGATTTTTCCCTTTTACGGAAAGTGTTAAAAGACCTGTGTTTTGCGGCGTATTGTCTTCAAAGAAGATCCGGTCGTCGCTCCATGTATATTGAGTGTCCGGGATATACAGGTCGTAGTGCAGCCCCGGATATGGAGTTGAGGCACTGTCAGCGGAACGGAAACGGAGCACGCCGTCCCTGTCCTCCAAAATAATGTCGGAGGAAAATTCACTGGTTCCTAAAACGAGCTGACAGGTGATGACGAAATCATAGTTTTTTCCACGCAGGCTTTCCACCTCGGTGACGATTTTTGTTTCTTCCTTTACGGCAAAAGATGTAACGCGCAGGATGTCGTCTTCCAGCTGATACAGCCAGCGTGAATAGTTCATGCCTGTCTCGAAAAGGGCAGGCAGATCAAGCAGCCGGTATTGCTCATGGAGACGGATCCAGATACGCTGACCGCTGTTTTTCAAAAGATCCATCAAACCGCGGGAAACGGAGAGGAATTTGTGCTTTGTCGTGTTCCCGATTACTGTCTGGGAGTTGAAGATACCGGATATGTAGTTCGTCGACGTGATCAGATTATTATTGACCTTCGTCGTTGACGCGGCCGTAGTAATGATATTTCCGTGGGGCCGCTCGGTAAGCAGCTCTTTCTGCTGCAGGACGACATGGGCGTATTCCGGGGTGAAGAAAGAGAGCAGTCTGCCGTTTTCGAATTCCTCCTGTATGCGTTTGGGGTAGAGCTCGTTTATTCTGTTTTCCTCCCACTGTTCTGAAGTGAATGGGGATCCGAAACAGGAACGGACCCTGACAGATGGAAGCGCACGGGAATTGCCGACTGGAGAAAAGCTGGAATATGCCCGCTGTATTTCATTCAGATATTCTATGGCGCTTATGCTTTCCGGATGATCTTCCGTGAAATAACCGTAAAAAACGATTTTCCGGGAGCTGTTCAGCCTGAAACGTTCACTTTGCAGTGAAATATAACTGTTTTCATACTGCAGTGTAAGATTGGGCAGATCCGTGGAAAGCGCGGAGGGAATACGGCGGGCTTTATATGAAAGGCCGAAAAACTGCAGTCCATCCGTAGAGTAACCTATGGCGCCGGCATTTAAGATCCCCTGATGGATATATGGAAATCCGGTGCTCTGAGCCAGATTCTGCCGCGAACAAATATGATACCCGTAGGTATCTTTAAGAACAGTATGTCCAAGATACTGTGCAGTATATAATTCATTATCGAGAAGCGAGGTTTTGTCTGCCATCCCTAAATCCTGCCCGTAGATCAGATCCACGGTTCTGGCATCTTCTGCCGGGGTGAGATTTACTTCCCAGAACCATGCGGATGTGCTGGGAATGAAAGTGACTTCATAGGAAATCTTATGGATTTCTCCGTAATATTTCAGGCAGTTGCTGTCCTGGATAAGCCGGGAAGCGGAACGGATCCCCAAAAGCGGATAATAAGCGATCCCGTTTTCTGAAGAATCTTCCCTGTATATACGAAGCCAGATGTTATTGGCAGATCCTTCTTTTTTGGTTCCGGTAAAGCCGTTTATCATAATGGGACCGGATTCGAAGCGGTAGATGTCTCCTGTTGACAGAAAGGAGTAGATGCTGTTCCCGCATTGATATCTGATGGAACCTGGAATGTGTGATAGTTTCATAGCGTCTCCTTTTTGAACTGCTGTTCGGTTATATATAGTTTTTGCTTCAGCGTTACAGCGGAATTTTTTCCGATCATAATGAGAAAATATCCGTCTTCAAAAATTTTCCGGCCGTCTTTATAGAAAGAAAGCATTTCTTTTGTGATGGTAAAACTTACGGTTTTTGACTCTCCGCCCGTTAAATGGACTTTGGAAAAATCTTTTAATTCAGCTGCCGGCCGGACAAGGCTTGCAGACAGGTCGCGGATATAGAACTGTACTGTCTCGCACCCGGTGATATCAGAAACATTCGTGACGGTGACAGAGGCTGTGAGGCTATGGCTGCTGTTTCTGATCTGAAGATTGCTGTAATGAAACTCGGAGTAGCTCAGCCCGTATCCGAAACAGTAGAGAGGTTCATTCGGACAGTCCAGATACCGGGATACATAGCGTGTATCTGTACTTTCCTGCCGTTTGGGACGTCCTGTCTGATAGTGGTTATAGTAAACCGGTATCTGGCCGACGGTATATGGAAAGCTGATCGAGAGCCTTCCGGAAGGGTTATATGCGCCGGTTATAAGCTCTGCAAGGGCATTGCCGGATTCTGTTCCGGGGAACCATGCCTGGAGTATCGCGTCGCAGTAGGGCTCAATCGGGGCGATTTCTAACGGACGTCCGCTGAAAAGGATCAGGATAACACGTTTCCCGCTATGACTCATCTGCTGTATGAGTTTCTCCTGATTGGGGGAAAGGCGGAGAAACGCTTTGCTGCCCCCCTCTCCGGTATCCTCCTGATGTTCCCCTGCGGCGACAATTACTGTGCCGCAGTCTTTAAAGCGTGCATAAAAGCTGGCGTCAGGAGCGGGAATATCGGGATTTCCCTCCAGACAGCTTCCGATCTGCCCGCAGTCCTCTAAGCGGATGCATTCTCTGGGGATCCTGCCGCAGAGGCCTTCATACAGTGGAATGCCGGTTTGGTTTCCCGCAGACCATCCGCCCAGGATATAGGGAGATGACGCGAAAGGACCGGTGAGCCCGATCTTTTCCGGGGCGCCGGAGAAACTTACGGGCAGAACTCCATTGTTTTTCAACAGTACGGCAGATTCCCTTGCGATCCGGCGTGCAGCCTCCCGGTTTTTTTCGGATAGATGGATGGAAGCCTCTGCCTCTCTGGAGGCGTCTTTGAATGGGTTTTCAAACAGCCCAAGCTCGTTCTTTAAATTTAGAATGCGCAGCACAGCTTTGTCTATCATTTGTTCTGTGATCTGTCCGTTATTTACCAGCTCCCGCAGATGTGCGCAGAAGTGAGAGGACATCATCTCAATATCGACGCCTGCCTTCAGGCTTTTACAGGCGGCTTCATATCCGTTTTCGGCTGCTCCGTGTTCTATGAGTTCTCCCACGGAATTATAATCGGAAATTACAGGCCCGTTAAAGTGCCGCTCTTTGCGCAATATATCGTTGATCAGTTTTTCACTGGCAGTGGCGGGAATGAGATCTACCGTGTTAAAAGCAGTCATTACCATTCGGGCCCCTGCCTCCAGAGCCGCCGTGTAGGCTGGGAGGTAGCTGTTGTACAGTTCGTTGTCTGACAGATCGACTGTGTTATATTCCCGGCCTCCTTCGGGAGAACCGTAAGCGGCGAAATGCTTTACGCAGGAGGCCGTCCGATAAGGGGATGACAGTTTGCTGCCCTGATAGCCTTTTACAGCGGCTGCGCACATTCTGGAATTCAGCAGAGGATCTTCCCCGAAAGATTCCATGACGCGGCCCCAGCGCGGGTCCCTTACAAGGTCTGCCATAGGGGCAAATGTTACGTGGATGCCAGAGACAGAGCTTTCTTCGGCTGCGATCTGCGCGGCTTCCCTGGCGTTTTCGGGTGAGAAACTGCATCCGACAGCCAGCGGGATGGGAAAAACAGTTTTGAATCCATGTACAACATCCGCCATAAACAGCAGGGGAATTTTATGCGGATCATTTTCAAGATGCTCTTTTTGGATGCGGATCATATCCTCTGCACTGCCGCAGTTTAATACACTCCCTATGGAAGCGGAGAACTCCGGGCGGATGCGCAGACCCGAGTCGGGACCTGTTAATGGAGTGACACAGTTGAATCCAAAGTTCACAGGCGCCAGCTGAGTCATTTGAGCTGCTTTTTCCTCCAGTGTCATAGAAGAAATAAGTTTCATTATCTGGTCTTGAGTCATTTTTTCACCTCTTATATCGGAAAAATTTAAAAACTACACTTATAAACACGGGTACAAGTCAGTATTTACAAGTATGGAAACGATTCTATATATTTTTATAAAATATTAAGCTAAAAAATACGGATTGTCAATACATGCATAAAAATAAAAGATAAAAAGAAATGATAATGTGAAATATATTCAAAAAATACCCATCAATATAGTGAAAAATATACAAAAATATGTTTTCTGTTGACATGAAATATGGAGGATAGTATAATTGAGGCATCAAGAATAGAAAAACGTTTCCACAAATGGAGGTGAAAAATTGAAAAATAAAATGATACTGTAGTAGAAAAGGAGGAGTGTATGCGGCGGTTAGGAAAGGAAATATGGAAGAACAGAGCGGTTTACATAATATTGCTGCCAGGTCTTGTCTGGTTTTTCGTTTTTGCATATATGCCCATGGGCGGTTTGACGCTCGCGTTTAAGGAGTTTAACGCCAGTATGGGGATTTGGGGAAGCCCCTGGGTCGGATTTGAGAATTTCAGAGATCTTTTCCATGACCCGGCATTTATGGAATCTGTATGGAGAACGCTTGCGATCAATATCGGGAAACTGATCGTTACTTTTCCGGTGCCGGTTGTTCTGGCTCTATTGTTTAATGAGCTGCGTATGCGCAGATACAGCAAAGTGCTGCAGACGGTTTTTACATTTCCCAATTTTTTGTCGTGGGTTATCACATCAGGTATTATTATCAACATTTTATCTAACACGGGTCTGGTGAACGGGATCTTTCAGGCAATGGGCTTTGATGCTGTAAACTTCCTCGGATCAGAGAAAATGTTTATCCCAATGCTGTATCTGAGTGAAATCTGGAAAACGGCAGGATGGTCGGCGATTATTTATATGGCTTCTATCACGGGGATCGATGCGGAACAGTATGAGGCGGCACAGCTGGACGGTGCGTCAAGATTTCAGATGATGCGGTACATTACATTGCCGAGCATTGCTTCTACAATTATGGTAATGTTCATCCTGGCCGCCGGGAATCTGATGACCTCCAGTTTTGATCAGGTATTCAACTTGTCGAATGCCGCCACGAGAGATGCGGCTGAAGTTCTGGATATGTATATATACAGGATCACCTTCCAGAGTTCAACTGATTTCTCGTTTTCAACGGCGGCCAGCCTTTTCAGATCTGTACTGAATATGATACTGCTGCTGGCGGCAGACTGGGGTGCAAAACGCATGGGCGGTACAGGCCTGTTCGGGCAGAGAGGAGGCGGTAAGCATGAAAAGCAAAAAGCGTGAAAGGCGAAAAGCAAAAAGCGGTTTAAAAAAGCGAAAATATACCAGGCTTGATGTGGTGATTTTTATTATTCTGACACTGGGAGCGGTTGTGATCATTGTGCCCTTCTGGAATGTGCTTGTAGTATCCTTCGCAACTCAGAAAGAATATGCGGATAATCCGCTGATGCTTTTTCCGGGGAAGCCCACCCTTGACGCTTATGCGTATCTGTTTAAAGACGGAAAAATCTGGCAGGGATACATCAATACATTTAAGCTGCTGATCATGGGGCTCCCGCTGAGTGTGTTCCTGACAACTACGATGGCGTATGGACTGAGCAGAAAGTATTTCCCTGGAAAGAAAGTCATCATGTACCTGGTCGTGTTCACCATGATATTTAACGGCGGGATCGTTCCGATGTATCTGGTAATGAGACAGCTGGGGCTGACAGGCTCTCTCTGGGCAGTGACGTTCTCTACATGCTTCAGCGTATTTAATATGATCCTTATGATAAATTATTTCCAGAGTATCCCTGATTCCCTGATCGAGTCGGCACGTCTCGATGGTGCGGGGGAGTGGAAGATACTGTTCAGGATCGTGCTGCCTCTGTCCAAACCGATCATGGCGACCGTCACTCTGTTCTACGGCGTTTCGATCTGGAATGAATGGTACGATGCAATGATCTTTATCAGAGATCCGCAGAAACTGCCGCTGCAGAACGTGCTGCGAAGCATTATCCAGGAGACGGAGATCGCCACATCTGCAACGGGAAGTATCGCGGCAATGGGGGCGGCTCAGTTTGACGATGGAATTAAAATGGCGGCTGTTTTCCTTACAATGGTGCCGATCATGTGTTTCTACCCGTTCTTACAAAAATATTTTACGAAAGGAATTATGGTAGGAGCGGTCAAAATGTAAAAAAGAAAAGGAGGATGAAAGATGAAAGGGTACAGAAAATGGACAAAACGGGCTGTATCGCTGGGGCTTGCAGCCCTGCTGACACTGTCGGCGTCCGGATGCTCCGGAGGCGGAGATCCGGACGGGGGTTCTTCTTCCGGAGGGGGAGATGAAAAGCTTACGATTTCCTTCGGAGCGCTTGACAACCTGACGGAGGAACAATGGGGGACAGAGTTTCATCAGTTTTTTATGGACAAGTTCAATATTGAATGGGATTTTAACTATATTGAATGGGCCTCCTGGGACGAGATGATGCGCGTATGGATCAACTCCGGAGATCTGCCGGATGTGTCGATCTGGAACTACAATTATACGGATGCGGAAAACTATTCAAAACAGGGGCTGCTTTACAAATTCCCTGACGACTGGAAGGAGAGATGGCCGAATGCAGCCATGGCGTATGAGGCGAGTCCGCTGAACACACAGCTGGAAGAAAAGTTTGGCGGTACTTATGTAATGCTCCGCCCGACTTATGTGTACCATGCTCAGACTGATCCCATAGTAAATCAGATCGGTGTGATCGGCATCAGGAAAGATTGGGCGGAGGCAGTCGGGTTTGAGATCAAAGACGCTTATACAGTAGATGAGATTCTGGAATTTGCCCGTCTGGTAAAAGAGCAGGATCCGGGAAATCTTGGAAGCAGTCTGATTCCGATCTGTTTTGACCCGGCAAATGCATTGACATGTTTTGTAAGTTCCAACAGCAGGCATTCGAGAATCGAGACTGCCTTTTATAAGGATGAAAACGGCGAGTATCAGTGGGGACCGGCAGACGAAAGCGTGCTGGAAACATTGAAGATTTATCAGCAGGCGTACAGAGAGGGGCTCCTTGATCCGGAATTTTATCTGCTGAATGATAATGATAAGGACAAATTCTACATCAATGGAACTGTAGCAGTTTATCATATGGGCGGTGTGGCTGAGTTTCGCCAGACGGTTGACACGGAGATGAGAAATAATCTCCGGCTCAACAGTGACGATGTAGTACATGAAGCGATCCTTCTGGGCAATGATGAGAAATATCACAATATTATTCTGGGTTCAAACTACTGGAGCAGCCTGATCTTCTCTCCGGACATCAGCGAGGAGAACTTTGAGAGGATCATGGATCTGATCGACTGGACATGTACAGAAGAGGGGCAGACGATCTGCAATATGGGTATTGAAGGCGTTGACTGGGAGTATCAGGACGGAGAAGCGGTAAGTATTCTCCCGGAGGATACAAGTCTTCTGGATAAATATGGGCCAAGAGTAGAGTCTGTGTATATCCTTGAGGATGACTTTGCTGTAGTGAATCCATCGATCAAGGAAGAATACAGAAACCGGATGAACGGCCTTGCACAGCTGAAACTGGACCATGGGGAAGGCAAGTATGATGAGATCGACTGGGATCAGGAATTCCATGTATCGAGAGCAAAGGACCGTGTACAGTTCAACTATGGAGAAGAATATGCGAACCTAATCGTGCAGGAAGGCGATCTGGAGACGAACTGGAACTCATGGGTGGAGGATAAAATGCCGCTTGTACAGGAATATCTGGACGAATTAAACAGCACGTATTAATCGGAAAAATCAACGGAGGAAAAGATGGGGCAGAATAAATTTGTTCCCTGGACAGCGATAAAGCTGTCCGGGGGATTCTGGAAAAAATGGCAGGAAAATATTGCAGAAAACACATCCAGGGCAATCTATGACAGATTCAGCGAGACGGGCAGGATAGAGGCGATGAAACTGGAATGGAAGGAAGGCATGCCGAATCGGCCTCATATTTACTGGGATTCTGATATTGCAAAGTGGATGGAGGGATCCGCATATCTATTATACCTCAAAGACGACCAGGAACTCAGGAAGCGCCTGGAGTCGATCATAGATTATATTGAAAAAGGGCAGACAAGGGACGGATATTTTAATTCCGCGTATCTTACATTTAAGCCGGATAAGACTTTTACCGATCGGACAGATCATGAACTTTACACGGCGGGGCACCTTATAGAAGCAGCGGTTGCACATTATTACTCAACGGGAAGCGAACGTTTCCTGAAAATGATGATGAAATTCGCCGACTACATTGAAGAGCGTTTCTGTATTAAGAAAAACACTGCCTTTAAGACGCCCGGACATGAAGAAATAGAACTTGCTCTTGTAAGACTGTGGGAAGCGACAGGGGAGGAAAGATACCTGAAACTTTCAAAGCATTTTGTGGATACCCGGGGCACAGATAAAAATGAAAGAGTATTTTCTGTGAAAAACGGTACTTTCCCGGCAGATCCGCCGCTTGCCAATCAACTATATTATAATGATACATATGCGCAGGATGACAGACCGGCGAGAGAGATGAGAAAAGCAGGGGGACATGCTGTCCGGGCAATGTATTTTTATACTGCGATGGCGGATATTGCAAGAGAATACGGGGACGAAGCTCTGGCAGAAGCATGCGTGAGCCTGTGGGACGATAGTGTAAACAGGAAGATGTACATTACGGGCGGGGTGAGCGCGGAGCGATATGGAGAGGCGATCGGTACAGAATATGTGCTGCCAAATGATTATGCATATGCGGAGACATGCGCATCCGTGGCAATGGCAAATTTCTCTCAGAGAATGTTTCGGCTGAAACCAGACGGAAAATATATGGATATGATCGAGCGTCAGATGTACAATGGCGCACTGTCTGGATTATCAATGGATGGAAAAGGATTTTTTTATGACAATGCACTGCAGTGCAGACCGGAAGTAGATGACTTTTTTGCCGGAATCCATGCGCTTCCTCTGCTCCCGCCCTATCGAAGGCAGGAAGTATTTGAGTGTTCCTGTTGTCCGCCCAATATATATCGCTTTATTGCGGCTTTGGGACAGTATTTTTATTCTTCAGAAGATGGCAGAGTCTATATTCATCAATATGGGGAAAGTACTGCGGAAGTAGAAGTGAAAGGGCAGAAAGTACATTTTCGGCAGCAGACAGACTATCCCTGGGACGGAAAGATCACGATCACTCTGGAGCCGGAAACGGAGACAGAGTTATCTGTGGCGGTGCGGATTCCGGGGTGGTGCCGGGAGGGCGCTGAACTTAAAAAGAATGGTGTAGCGATGGATGCTTCGAATATGAGAAACGGTTATATATGGCTTGATGGAATATGGCGTCCGGGGGATGTGATTGAATTAGATCTTCCGATGGAGATCGTCAAGATCGAGGGGAATCCTAAAATTGCGGAAACGGCGGGAAAGACGACAATCATGCGCGGACCGCTGGTATACTGCCTGGAAGGCACAGACAATGATTTTGATATTTTCGACCTTACACTTGGACGGATGGACGAGTGTTTTACATATGAAGAGCGTAGGATGCAGGGCTATCCCATTGTAGTGGTCAAAGGGAAGGGGATGGTCCACCGGGATAACAGCTGGGGCGAAACACTGTACCGCCCGTATAAAGCGGATTATAAAGAAGCAGAGTTTACTGCGGTACCGTATTTTTCCTGGTGCAACAGGGAAGTCGGTGATATGACTGTCTGGATCAGGCATGAAGGGGGATAAGAGAGAAAAAAGGGTAGAATATTCTGACAACTTTGGCAAAAGGGGTCAGACCCCTGTTAAGAGGGGTCTGACCCTTAAAAAAGATCAAGAAAATGCGATTGACAATGATAATTATACACACTATAATGTATTTAAATTTTAGTTTTAAGACCATACATCAAATGCAGTGACAAGGAGGAGTACATAGTTTCTGATGCCAAGAGAGGAGATGGCAGGTGAGAATCTCCGTGAAGAAGTTATGGAAGGTAGCCTTCGAGCAGTGGACTGAACAGCAAAACGCCAAGTAGGCTCCAACGTGGTTCCCGCGTTACTGGGAAGCGGTATCGGATGCAGAGGCATTCCCGTACCGGCAGAGTGCAGAGATCATTCTCTGAATTCAGGTGGTAACACGGATGGTACATTCGCCCTGAGCATTATATGCTCAGGGTTTTCTTTTACACTGCGCCATACAGGCCATGTACAGATGTCACGGACATAGGGGTACGGTCAGCGTATAGATTTAAGGAAAAGGAGGCAGGGAAATTGAGAAATATCACAGGAAACAAATTACTGGTAAGAGCTTTGAAAGAGGAAGGAGTAGACACGATCTTCGGCTATCCGGGGGCGTGTACGATCGATATCAGCGACGAGCTGTATAAGCAGGAGGATATCCGCGTCATCCTGCCGCGCCACGAGCAGGCGCTGGTCCATGAGGCGGACGCGTACGCGAGGACTACGGGAAAGGTAGGGGTGTGCCTTGTCACAAGCGGCCCGGGAGCGACCAACCTGGTCACAGGGCTTGCGACGGCAAACTATGACAGCGTGCCCCTTGTATGCTTTACAGGGCAGGTGGCAAAGCACCTGATCGGGAATGATGCGTTCCAGGAAGTGGATATTGTAGGCATCACCCGAAGCATTACAAAGTACGGAGTGACCGTGCGGAACAGAGAAGACCTGGGAAGGATCATTAAAGAAGCCTTCTATATCGCCAGGACAGGACGCCCGGGCCCGGTGCTCATCGACCTTCCGAAGGATGTGATGGGAGAACTGGGGAGCCCGGATTATCCGGAGACAGTCAACATCCGCGGCTATAAGCCGAATACAAGCGTCCACATGGGACAGCTAAAACGCGCCCTGAAAATGCTGAAAAAGGCGAAAAAACCATTGTTCCTGGCAGGGGGCGGCGTAAATATCGCCCGCGCGAATCAGGTGTTTACGGAAGTCGTGGAAAAGACGAACGTTCCGGTCGTGACAACGATCATGGGAAGGGGATCGATCCCCACCGGTCACCCGCTGTATATCGGAAATCTGGGAATGCACGGGCAGTACGCGGCGAACATGGCAGTAGGGGAGTGCGATCTTCTCTTCTCCATTGGGACCAGGTTTAATGACCGGATCACAGGGAAGCTCCACGCATTTGCCCCGAATGCGCAGATCGTGCATATCGATATTGACACTGCGTCCATATCGAGGAATATCCATGTGCATGTCCCGATCGTTGCGGATGCGCTGGAGGCAGTCACAAAGATGAATGACTATGTAGAGCCGTGCGCGACAGAAGAATGGCTGGCGCAGATCCGGGCATGGAAAGAAGAACATCCGCTTACAATGAAAAATTATACCCATATGACGCCTATGGATATCATTGAAGAGATGAACCGGCAGTTTGACGATGTGATCATAACTTCAGATGTGGGCCAGCACCAGATGTTTGTCACCCAGTATGCGGAGATCACAGAGAAGAAGCAGCTTGTGACCTCCGGCGGACTCGGGACGATGGGGTACGGCTTCCCCGCCGCCATCGGGGCGAAGCTGGGAAATCCCGACAAGACGGTCATTTCGATCTCCGGGGACGGGGGAATGCAGATGAATATCCAGGAATTCGCCACAGCGGTCCTGGAGGAGCTGCCCATGATCCTGTGCGTGTTCAATAATGAATATCTGGGCATGGTGCGCCAGTGGCAGAAGCTGTTTTACGGAAAGAGATACGGGATGACCAATATGCGCGCGGGGGCGATGTACCGCAGAACGAACGGGGAGCAGATGCCGGAATATACACCGGATTTTGTGAAGCTTGCTGAGAGCTATGGCGCCAGGGGGATCCGGGTCACAGAAAAAGAGGAGATCGCGGCGGCGTTTGAGGCGGCGAAGATGGAGTCAAAAGTACCGACGCTGATCGAATTTATCTTAGATTCCGAAGATTTAGTCTATCCCATGATCCAGCCCGGCGGTACGCTGGAAGAGATGATCATGGACTGCTGATGGAAAGGAGAGTGTGAGAATGGAGAATGGTATGAAAAAGAGATGGATCTCTCTTTATGTGGAGAATCAGGTAGGCGTGCTTTCAAAGATATCAGGGCTTTTTTCCGGAAAATCCTACAACCTGGACAGTCTCACTGTGGGAACGACAGAGGACCCCACGGTATCAAGGATGACCATTGCCACGGTCAGCGACGATGAGACATTCGAACAGATCAAAAAACAGCTCAACCGTATGGTGGAGGTTATCAAGGTCATTGACTTTACAGATATCTTTGTGAGAATGAAAGAGATCCTTTATGTAAAGGTGTTTAACTGTACTCCCGAAGCCAAAGCAGAAGTATTTCAGATCGCGGAGACATTTAAGGCAAAGGTCATCGATTACGGGCGGGACAGCGTGCTCGTGGAGTTTGTGCAGACGGCGACAAAGAATGACGCGGTCGTGAAACTGATGAAAGAAGAGTTCAGGAGGATCGAAGTCGTGAGAGGAGGCAGCGTGGGCATTGAGTCCATCAGTATGATGGAAAGGTAAAAACAGAGCGCGCTCTTGATTTTTCTTAATCACAGTATTATAATGTCACCAGAATCAGAGAAAGGCTCGTTTTGACCGGAGGAATGGAGGATTTACAATGGAAAAGAAAAAGATCGACTGGGAAAATCTCGGGTTTGTCTATATGCAGACAGATAAGAGATATGTGTCCAATTATAAGGAGGGAAAATGGGATGAAGGCGCGCTCATTGGCGATGCGAACATCACGATGAATGAATGTGCCGGAGTGCTTCAGTATGCGCAGACAGTGTTTGAAGGAATGAAGGCATACACAACAGAAGACGGGCGTATCGTAACCTTCCGTCCGGATCTCAACGCGGCGCGCATGGCAGATTCCGCGAAGCGCCTGGAGATGCCGGTATTCCCGGAGGACCGTTTTGTGGACGCGGTAGTCCGGACCGTAAAGGCAAACGCAGCGTATGTGCCGCCCTATGGTTCCGGAGCGACCCTGTATATCAGACCGTATATGTTCGGCATCAACCCTGTCATCGGAGTGAAGCCTGCGGATGAGTATCAGTTCCGCGTCTTCACGACTCCGGTCGGACCGTACTTCAAAGGCGGGGCAAAGCCGATCACCATCTGCGTCTCAGATTTTGACCGCGCCGCGCCGCGCGGTACAGGCCACATCAAGGCAGGACTCAACTATGCCATGAGCCTTCATGCGATCGTGACAGCGCACGCGAACGGTTTTGATGAAAATATGTACCTGGATTCCGAGACCCGGACAAAGGTCGAGGAGACCGGCGGAGCGAACTTTATCTTTGTGACAAAGGACAACAGGATCGTGACTCCTCATTCCAGTACGATCCTTCCATCTATTACAAGAAGATCCATTATGTATGTGGCGGAGCATTACC
Organism: uncultured Mediterraneibacter sp.; assembly: GCA_944376695.1. Classification (GTDB taxonomy): domain Bacteria; phylum Bacillota; class Clostridia; order Lachnospirales; family Lachnospiraceae; genus Mediterraneibacter. Next base: position 21,965 of record CALWDM010000038.1, read on the forward strand.
TTGGGCTTGAGGTGGAGGAGAGGGATGTGTACCTTGACGAGGTGAAAGATTTTGCAGAGTGCGGGTTGTGCGGTACTGCGGCAGTGATCTCTCCGGTAGGCAAGGTGGTGGATCACGGGAAAGAGATCTGCTTCCCAAGCGGCATGGAAAAGATGGGACCGGTTACACAGAAGTTATACGATACTCTGACCGGCATCCAGATGGGGCAGATCCAAGCTCCGGAAGGCTGGATCAAAGTGATCGAGTAAAAGAAAAGAATGCTTTACAGGAATACAAAATAAAAGAGGATATCTGTGATCTGCACTTTGGGGGCAAATAACAGATATCCTCTTTTTCTGGACTTCACAGGCTTTTTTCAGACTTTACAAATTGAACAGCATAGTTGCGATATTAAAATAGATCAATATGGAACATGTGTCTACAAGCGTAGTGATTAGCGGTGACGCCATGATTGCGGGGTCCAGATGTACCTTTTTAGCAAAGAGCGGCAGAACGCAACCGATCAGCTTTGAGATAATGACAGTCCCAATCAGCGAAAGTCCGATCACCAGAGCAAGCGCCATATCTTTGTACATGATCAGAATGCGGATGCCGTTGGTCAGCGCCAGTACCACACTTACGATTAGAGACACACGGAACTCTTTGAAGATGACCCGGAAGATATCTTTAAACTGGATTTCTCCAAGAGCAATCCCCCGGATGATCAGTGTGGCGCTCTGGGAGCCGCAGTTTCCGCCCGTGTCCATGAGCATAGGGATAAAGGATACAAGCAGCGGGATCGCTGCAAAAGCGTCCTCGTATTTGGTAATAATGGTTCCTGTGATCGTGGCGGAAAACATAAGGATCAGAAGCCAGACAATGCGGTGTCTTGCATGGTCAAACACAGACATGTCAAAATAGTTTTTTTCACTGGGGCTCATTGCCGCCATTTTGGTGATGTCTTCGGTTGCCTCGTCCACCATGACGTCCATTGCGTCATCGACAGTGACAATGCCCACCATCAGCCCGTCCTGGTCGAGAACAGGGAGAGCGAGGAGGTCGTATTTTGTAAAGAGCTGTACCACTTCCTCCTGATCGGTGTGCGTGTTTACAGAGATGAGCTCTGTCTCCATCAAATCTTTGATCAGCATATCGTCGTCTGACGTCATCAGATCTTTGGCGCTGACAATGCCCACCAGTTTTCTTCTGTTTGTTACATAACAGGTGTAGATGGTCTCTTTGTGGATGCCCGTTTCTTTAATATGCGCCATGGACTGAGCGACTGTCATGGTTTCCCGGATGTCCACGTATTCTGTTGTCATGATGCTTCCGGCGCTGTCATCGGGATAGTTCAGAAGCTGGTTGATCAGCTTCCGCTCCGATGCGCTGACCGCATCCAGGATACGGTTCACGAGATTGGCGGGAAGCTCTTCCAGAAGATCCACTGTATCGTCCATGTACAGATCGTCCAGAAGTTCTTTTAACTCTTTTTCTGAAAAAATTTCCACAAGGTATGTCTGCATGGAAGTCTCCATATTGGAAAATACTTCCGCTGCCTTATCCTTGGGGATGAGGCGGAAAGCCAGAGCGAGCTCACGGTCGTCCAGTTCCGAGAGCAGGGAGGCTATGTCCACTTCGTTCATTGCATCCAAAATACTCCTCACAGCCTTGAACTGACGCTGCTGGAGAAGCCTTACGAAAATATCTTTGTTCATGATAACTACCTCTCTTTATATGATTTTCAATTCTTAAGCTGCACAAGTGACAACTGGCACCAGAGTCCATAACCTCACCTCCTTTTACACTGCAGGGATGGTCTTAAGAGACGAAAAAAACTCCGTCACTGCCTGAACAATGACGGAGCCACAGCATATCTCTTATAATATAAACCATGCCCGATATAGACTATGCATCATCGTTCAAGCTTTAGCATCACAGGGCATATCAATTGCATTAGGCTGCGCCTTCACGACACGGCCTGCTGACCAACTCATCGTGTCTCCACGATCTTGCGGCAGCAATCTTCGGGTCATACCCAATCCCTGTGGTAACCTCACCTACCGAAATGATCTATTTTATTTTTAATACGTTTATTCTAGTATCCGGGCGTCATTCTGTCAAGAAAAACTTTCATGACTATCTGTGCGGTTCAGGAGGACTGACCGAAATCCTCCAGATCCTTTTCGAGACAGGAAACAGCTTCCTCCAGATCTTCTCTTTTCAGAGCAGCTATGATCTGCTCATGGTATTTCATATCCTCAGGAAGCGAGTAATGATTCCATTTATTCCAGTGGAGCTGCGCGTAGGCTCTCCAGAGTCTGGACATACAGCTGTTCAGCTGTGCGGCGACATACTCGTTTTCCGTAACAGAGGCGAGGGTGAGATGGAAATTTACGTTATACACCCAGTGTTCCATGACATCCTCTGTAGCCTTGCTGCATAAAACTGCCAGTTCCTCCAGTTTTTTCAGATGCTTGTCCGTGATGTGCGGCATGTTGATCCTCATCATGCCGGTCTCAAGGATCCGGCGGTATTCCATCATTTGTTCCACATCCTCCGTGGTCATGGCAATAACCTGATAACCGCATCTGGGGATATTGTGGAGGACACCCTCATGGCAGAGGGCGGTCAGAGCTTCTCTGACAGGGGATTTGCTGAATCCGAATTTTTTGATCAGGCCGCTCTCCGTGATGATCTCATTTGGACGGAACTCAGAAGAATAAATGCTCTCCAATATAGAATCATATACGATCTCTTTCAGGTTTTTTCTTCCCATTTCACAATCTCCGTACGCATTCACACAGCATACGGCTCCTCCTTCATACTGTAATCATACTAAAAGCCCGAAAAGAAGTAAATAGAGAAGTTTGGTAAATATGTCAAAAATGCAGCGCTGATTTTGTTGTAATAGTGCTAATTGACAGATCAGAACATCGCTGGTATTATTTGTGATAATATCAGTGATAATATTTATTATACTACACTACATATGAGAAGGAGAAGGAGATGGACAGCAAGTTATATCAAGATTACCTGCATATCTTGAAAAAGGAACTCGTCCCTGCACTGGGCTGCACGGAACCGATCGCTCTTGCCTACGCTGCCGCAAAATGCAGGGAAACGCTGGGAGTATTCCCGGAAAAGGTGGAAGCATTGTGCAGCGGGAACATCATTAAAAATGTCAAGGGAGTGACTGTACCGAACTCAGGCGGTCTGAAAGGGATCGAGGCGGCAGTGGTCCTTGGGGTCACAGGAGGAGACGCGGAAAAAGCGCTGGAAGTCCTCCAGAATATCACGGATGAGGACAGGGCGCGCACAAAGGAACTGATCGAAAAAGGATTCTGTACCTGCTCGCTGAAAGAGGGGGTTGCGAACCTGTTTATAGAAGTCCGGGCGGAAGGCGGCGGCAATCAGGCTTCTGTCCGGCTGGAACATGAGCATACGAACATAACACATATCATGCGCAACGGAAAGGTGATCTACGAGGACACCCACACATATGAAGATAACCAGGCGGACAAGTCCTCGCTGAATATAAGGGAGATTGTCACCTTTGCAGATGAGGTGCGCATTGATGATGTCAGGGACATACTGAGCCGTCAGATACAGTGCAATTACGCGATTTCCGAAGAGGGACTGAAAAAGCCGTGGGGCGCTGGCATCGGGCATTTCGCAAAAGAACAGGGAGAGGATGTGCGCTGGAAGGCGATCGCCCGGGCAGCGGCAGGCTCTGACGCGAGAATGAGCGGATGCCCCCTTCCGGTCATCATCAATTCTGGTTCCGGCAACCAGGGGATGACCTGTTCTCTCCCGGTCATCGAATACGCTTATGTGACAGGAAAATCAGAAGAGCAGCTGTACCGGGCACTGTGTGTTTCCAACCTGATCGCCCAGGACCAGAAGCGGTATATTGGCGCTCTGTCCGCGTACTGCGGGGTTGTGTGCGCCGCGGCAGCTTCAGGCGCTGCCATTACTTATCTGGCGGGCGGGACCATGGAACAGATTGAGAATACGGTTGTGAATACTATCGTCAATATTGGGGGAATGGTGTGCGACGGAGCCTTAACTATACACGTATGCGAAATTAAGACTATAAGATTTGATTAAATCTATCTGATAAAGAAATTATATCATTTTTTGATAAATTTTCAAGGGAGTATATGAAATTTTTAATATTTAATGTATAATTGTTATAGATAAAAATAAAGGAGTGGTGTTAATGTGTAGTGGTATGTGGCTACTAAATCAAATATTTGCAATTATATTTTATATATTATTTTTTTGTTGGTTGTTTTTTAAATTTAAAAATGTCCTCCTAGTTAAAAAATTAAAATGTAAAAATTTTTACAAAAATATAAAAAAAGATTCTAAAAGTACAAAAATTTCAAAAAAATTATTTAAAGTTTTCTTGTCATTAACAATACTATTCGTTATATATTTGGTTATTGGTTTAATTAGTGGTATATTTGCAGGTATTATGGTTTTTATTACTTTAGGAGGAGCAGCTTTTGTAGATACTGGTGCAGATCCAACCTTTTTTAATAACTTTATGAATTTTGTTGTTAAATATTTTAGTTTATTAAAGTATGTTGCTTATTATTTATATTTAATAGTATATATATGGTTAGTAAGAGCAATATATATTAATAATTTAACGCATAAAGAGTTATCTAATAAACCAACACCAATAGAAAAAGCAAATGAAAAACAAGATGATTCCAAGAAATATAATAAACGTAATAATATTATACTTCTAATAATGGGTATCATTATAATAACAGCACTTACAACATTGATAGTGTTTGGTACTTCTAAAATTCCTTTATTTAATAACAAGATATCAAGTAGTTCAATAGATTTAGAAGATGTAGTTCAACCATCTATGAATATATCAGGTGTTATGACACCAAGTTGGTACTTATTCCATAATGATAAATTATTTGTATATGATAATCACGGAGACCAATTATATTCTACAGATTTACTTGGAAGAAATAAAAAAGTATTGGCTTCATCTGACAATCTAAGATATGCTAATATGTTTATGGTTTATAATAACGAAATGTATTATTATACAGAATATAATAGAGGGATTAAAAAGATAAATCTTGATAATGGAGAGATTAAAAATGTAATAGATAATAAATATTTTTATTTAATTCCTGACACATTAAATGATAATAAAGTATTAGTAAATTATCTAAACAATTATTCAGGCAAATCACATGGATATTTAGCAACATTGGATTTACAAACTGGATTATTAGAAAATGAAAGGAAATTAAATTTTAGTTCACATTATTACTATGATATAAATAATGATAACGTTTATTATATAAGTGATGATAAAATATATGTAAATAATACTGAAATATATTCTTTTAAAGATACAACGTATAATATTAACGACTTTGTGTTTGTACAGGATAATTATATTTTTACAATTATAGATAACAAGATAATAAAAATTGACCCAATACAACATTCTATTATAGAAGAAAAAGAATTGGACAAATCTATGAAATCTTTTTGGTTATTATCATCTGTACGTGAAGGTGGTGGAAGAACTTTAGGTATAGAAGAAGGACCGGCTTCGGTTTCAATGTATCCATTATTTATCAATAACAAAAATGTATATACATTTAATGCAACAACACTTTCATTTGAAGTGATTATAGAAAATATTAATGGTGGTTTTGTGCAAAAATATGATAATTATTATATAATCCAAAACGATACACAAACTATAATATATAATACAGACATTAAAAAGTATAAAATTTATGATTCAGCAAATTATAGTGTTGAAGGTAAATACATTTACTTAATGACATATACTGGCGATTTTTATCATCAAAAATATGACAATCTAAAATTTAAAATTCAAAAATATATAATTGATGATTTATTTTAGCTTTAGAAAAGACAATGCTTAGTTGGCATTGTCTTTATCATTTTCAATATTAGGCCACTTATAAATGATTTTCTGTAAGCGCTTTATAACCAACCGGATAGTCAAACTCCAACTTTTGTGAGATACTTCAGATACTTGGAGTAATTCACTT
>CALWDM010000039.1 GCA_944376695.1 uncultured Mediterraneibacter sp.
GACTGCCGCAGGCTGTCCAGCGCGGTAAAGGCCCCCTGGTACTGGACGTCCGCGGGCACCTTGTTCAGGGCGCTCTCTACCTTGTCCGCACAGCTTTGCATGGCAGAGACATGCTCCTTGCACTGTTCCAGGATGGTCTTTAAGTCCTGGCACATAGTCTCGATCTCTGAGATCTGAAATACCCGGTTCATAACTTTTTCCCTCTCTTTTCTTTTGTGTGCCCTGCGTGGGCACCCCGCCTGTTTCACATTTCTCCTCTTCTCCTCACAGCAAGCGCCTCTGTTTTTGCTCATCTTCTTCCCGCTGACAGACAGATTTGCAGTATGGTTTAAAAACGCGCACGGGCAGGCGCAGAAAATAGCGCCGATTCATATCGAGTCGACGCTATTATATCTGTATTTTACAGAATCTGCAATATGAACTTGTAGAGGGATTTCGATGGAAGCTCACTCGTGTATCGGCGTGATTACAATATTTTCCGGTGCGATCTCCGTCTTCCTTGTCACGATATCCTCGATCTGCGCCCGGTTCGCGTCTGTGAGTTCTTCCGCCTTGACGACTACATCCGCTGAGTCCGCGTCAAGGCTTACCACTGCCTCAGAGAATCCTTTTGACGCCATGAGTGTCTCAATTGCCGCCTCCTGCTCTGCGATCTGGGTCATCTGTACCATCTGATCCACTGCGGACTGCTTTTCCGCATCACTTAGATTCGTATTGTCGATAATGCCCTGGAGCGTCTCCTTATTCTGGGCGCGCACCTGCTCTCTTGTAACCTTCGCCTGCGCTACGGTCGTCTCCGCGCCGCCGCTTGTCAGCACTGCTTCCCCCGGCGTGCCCTCCACCTCAGAGTCATTGCTCTCAATGTCCTCTGTCCCTGTTTCCAGATCCTCCTGCGAAATATCCAGAAGCTCCTGATTCGCCAGGTCTGCGTTCGCCTCTGCCGTGCCGTCCGCGGAATCGCCGAACAGCTTTCCGGAATAGTTGAGATACCCGGCGACTGCGATCATGACCGCGAGCGTTGCGATAATGATCTGATTTTTCTTAAATAATCGTTTCACACTGATGATCCTCCTTCTATGTATTAAGCCCGTTTCATTATTTTAATCTTATGCGCCTCCACTCCGAATAATGCCTGGACCGCCTCAGTAATATTCTGCGCGACCACCGCATTATCTCCGCCGTCCGCGATCACTACCACTCCCTCCACTTCCGGAGCCAGTTCTTTGCTCACATAGGGTGTGGACGTTCCGTCTGCTGCCTGCTCGTAGATGCTCGTCTTGTCTGACGACTGATTCTCCACGCTCCTTGTGCCTCCTCCTGAGTCCTCCTCATCCGTGGACTGGCTGGAGCTGGACTGGTCTTTCTCAATGATCTTCTGCCCGTCTGACTTCAGAGTGATCATCACCGTGACTTCCCCGACCCCTTCCACATCCTCCAGAACCCGGGCTGTCTTTTCCTCCAGGTACCTTTCGTAGTCACCGTTTTCCCTGACTGCAGAGGACTGCGATGTCTCTGCATCCTCCCGATGTTCTTCCGGGTTGCTTCCGGATTGTTCCGGCACTGGGAACGCAATGACCAGAAGAAGGATCCCTGCAAGAAGGAGAAGGAGGAGCTGGTTTTTCTTCGGCAGCTTCTCACCTGAGCGCAGGCCGGAGAGCCACTGCTTCCATTTTTTATCTCCCAATCTTTATCTCCTCCACTTCGATCACCCCTTCATTTTGGGCATCGTTCTGAACACTATCCTGGCTGCCCGTCTCACCGCTATCCTGACTTCCATTCCAAATTTTCTCCCCATCTGTCATACTGCTCTCCCCTGTCTCATCCTCTTCCCCCGGATCCGTTCCGAGGAAGCCAAAAATCCCAGACTGCTCATAGAGTTCCTCAGCCTGCTCGATCTCCCGGAGCTCCATCTCATACTCTTTTCCTTTGTACAATGTCCGGAATGTCTCTTCCATTCCCGCCAGCCTGAGCAGAGGGGACGAAAGCATCAGTATCAGCACCAGACCGGAAAAGAACCGGATATATTTTCCGTAATCCTTCCCGGGTATGGCGTGCATCACAGCCGCCATCACGATCAGATAAACCGAGATATTCTGTATCCATCCGTAAATCTCTTCCAGCATACCTTCCTCCTGTGCGTGAACCTCTCCTTTGCGCGAACCTCTCCTCTGCTTTCATCCCTCTTCGGCGTAGAACTCTCCTCAGAAAAAAAGCAGCCGCAGAAGTCCGCAGTCTCTTTTATCCTGCTCAGGATGTTGACGCCGCGACAACTGCGATTGTCAGCAGGAACAAAAGCCCCACTGTAAAAATGACTCTGACCAGGAGTTCATACCCCTCGCTGACTCCGCTGATACATGCAGTGATCCTTTTGTCAGATACCGGCTGCACAAGAGCCGCCGCCACCTTATACATCAGTGCCATCAGCGCCAGCTGTATGATCGGGCCGAGACAGATAAGGACCGCGATAACTGCCCCTGCCATCCCGATGCCGTTCTTGATCAGGACCGCTGTCCCCAAAAAGATTTCCGCGGCTCCGCCCATCGCATTTCCCACCCAGGGCAGCGCTTCCGCTGTCCTGGTAAGAGCGCTTCTTTTCAACGTATCTATAGCAGGAGCCAGGAGCCCCTGTACGACGTTTATCCCGATCACACACGCGAGCAGCGTCTTCAGGATCCATGCCACCACCTTGTGGATCAGATCTGCGGACTCTGAGAGAAAATCCTCCCCCGTCAGATTGCCCAGGACGCGGATCATAATATAAATGTGGATGACGGGCAGCACAAACCGGAGGATCACAAGCTCTACCACATAGATGAGCATAAGGATCACATTATAAAAAAATATGGATGTAACACTGCCTGAGGCAAATGCCACTGCCAGGAAATAGCTGGGACAGAGGACACGCATGAATTCCACCACAGAGTCCAGCCGCCCCTCCAGTCCCTGCGCGGCTGTCTGAAAGGACGTCAGACAGAGCGTGATCAGGAGCATGTACAGCACATAAAAACTGATATCCGATATCTGACGGTTCTGAAACGCCCCCGAAAAGTTGCTGAATACTGCCGCCGCAATGGCTATAAGGAGGATATAAACCAGATTGTGCCAGTTATACCTGAACTCATAGGAAACCACATCTGACAGGAAAGCAAGGAGCACACCGCCTGCTTCCTCCGCATCCCCTGACATGAGCGCTGTCACTACATCCCCGAACTCGATCTTCTCCTCCGGGAACATCTCCCGCAGACTCCGCTCAATCTCGTCAAAGTCAAATTCCGAGAGGATCGCCTCCTCGATCTTCTCCTGGACTGCATCCCCGTCTTCTTCTCCGCTTTTTTGCTCCTCCGCATTCACGATCCTGGTTCCCAGTCCGAACACAAGAAGGACGAGGAGGATCGTGAACAGGAACTGCCTTTTCCCGCCGCTCATGATAAAAACTCCCGGATCGTCTCAAGAAGAGCCAGAAGCACAGGCATCCCAAGAGCCAGTATGGTCAGCTTTCCGAAGATTTCGATCTGCCCCGCTATCGTCTGGTATCCCGCATCCCTGCAGATACCCGAGGAAAACTCCGCAATATAAGTGATGCCGATCATTTTCAGCATGGTGGCAAGGTAGCCGGCGTCCATATCGATATAGGAAGCGATCTGCCCCACCGTACTTATGAATACTCCCAGCCTGTCCACGATAAATGAAAACAGGATAATACTTACCGCTACACTGACATAGATCCCATACTCTGACTTTCCGCTTTTGAGCTGTATGGCAAGGACCGCTCCGATGACTCCAATGATCCCTACCTGGATCATGCTCATTCTGCCACCTCCCAATTTTGGTGTCCCTGATCCTGACTTTCTTACGCCGCGTCTCTTAAAGCGCAAACAGCTGGCGTATCGACAGGAAGAGGTCATATATATACGGCAGGATCCATGACAGCACAAGGATCAGCCCGGCCAGGCTTGCCAGAAATGCCTGCTCTTCCCTGCCGCTGTGCTTGAGTACCTGACTTAATATGGATACAAGGATCCCCACTGCCGCGATCTTAAAAATCAGACTTATATTCATGCTCCCTCCACACTCAAAGCAGGATCACAATGAGAAAAACACCGCTCATCACACCCAGACAGCCTCCCACTCTTATCTTTGAGGACATTCCCTCTCTCAGTTTTTCGATCTCCAGGTCCACCTTGTTCAGATACATCTGGAGCGCGTGGTCCAGCGTATCTTTTTCCAGGCTTCCCAGAAATGTTCCAGGTTCCTTTGCCAGGATCGAATGTTCATATTTCAGGTTCAGTTCTCCAAGATATCTGTCCACGCAGCGGTTCCACATCCGCGCGAATCCATACTCGTCTCTTTTCTCCATCTCTGCCGCTGTCCTGATAAGCCACCGGTCATAAGGCGCTTTCACTCTCCTTGCCACCTCTGAAAATATCTCCGGCAGCGGCGCATGAGTATAGGCGATCTCGCCTTTGATCAGACTCATGACATAGCGGAAATACAGCAGCCTTCCCAGATACCTTTTCAATTCTTTTCCATATACATATCCCGCTCCTCCTGTCGCTGTCAGGATCAGGAGCCCCCCTATCACTCTCTGCACAGCACGCTCCCCCGCTCATCATAGATTCCCCGGATCTCCCCGGGCTTTTCCCCGTTTCCCAGCACCACATACCGCTCAAACATCCTTCTCCTGATCAGTTCTCCGAGTACCGGCTTTTTTGTCGCTTCATCCATATCCAGCCCGTGTACGCTGGCAATCAGCTTGCACCCGCACTGCATGGCATATTCGATCGCATGGATATCCTCGCTTGTACCGATCTCATCCACTGCGATCACCTGCGGCGACATGGAACGAATCAGCATGATCATACCTTCTGCTTTCGGACAGCAGTCCAGAATGTCCGTCCTCGTACCCAGATGGTTCTGGGCGATCCCCAGATAACATCCGCCCAGCTCCGAGCGCTCATCCACCACCCCGACAGAACAGCCTTTCACATACTGGTTGCCGTCCGATATCTGCCGGATCAGATCCCGGATAAGAGTTGTCTTTCCACAGCACGGCGGCGAGATAATCAGCGTATGGCACACCTGCATATTCTTCGTGATATACGGGAGGAGTCTGTCCGCGCACCCAAGCACCTCATGGGATACACGGATATTGACGGATGATATGTACTGGATATTTTTCACCTTGTCTTTTTCCATGATCACTTTTCCTGCCACTCCTACTCTGTGCCCTCCTTCCACTGTCAGGAATCCCTGCCTTAATTCATTTTCATATGCATAGAGGGAGTAATGGCTGATATACTCCATTGTCTCCCTCATCTCTTCTTTGGTAACGATATGCGGCTGTCCCCCTTCCGGCAGGACAGATTCTCTGTTCCCGCGCAGGACCCGGAGCGGCTGCCCTGTCCGGAGCCGGATCTCCTGGAGCCCGGAAACATCCGGGACATCCCTCTCCACGATCCTGCGCACATTCTTCGCCAGAATATTCAGTATCTGTGCTTTTCTATCCCTTCTTTCCATCTTGTCCACCTCTTTACACAATATATGTGCGGGGCAGCAAAATATTCCTTAAATCTGTATTTGAGGGGTGGAGCCTTCCTGCCGGATGAACCCAGAAAACCGTCCCCTTTGATGCAGCCCTTTCGCGGAGGACGGGGATATGGCGGCGGTGACCTGGAGTAATCTGCCGGAAAGACTTAAAAGAATGGGATACGGCGTTAATTTCAAAGCGGATGCCTGAGCCGCAGGCGAATCTTCCGCTTTGAAATTGTCCTTAGCCGTATCCCATTCTTTTTACGTCTTTCCCAGATTACGGAACCGGAACCCGAGCCATATCCCCTCCCGCCGCGAAAACGTCCTGGATCACATCAACGGTTTTCGGATGTTATATTTGCAGGAAGGCTCCACCCCCTCAAATACAGATTTGCCTCCCGATGTAGTAGAACCCCCTGCACTCCTCCAGGCTGACCTCCACCAGTTTCCCGATAAGCGACTCATCCCCCGGGAAGTGTACGAGCAGGTTATTGCTCAGCCGTCCTGTCATAAGCTTTGGATCATGCTCATTTACAGATTCCACGAGCACAGTCTGCACGCTTCCCTGATGGACTGCGCACATTTCCCCGGCGATCCTCTGCACTTCCGCCAGAAGGCGGTCAAAACGATCCTTCACTACGTCCGCCGGGACCTGTTCTTCCATCGCTGCAGCAGGAGTCCCGGTACGTTTGGAGTAAATAAAGGTAAAGGCGCTGTCATACCGCACTTGGCGCACAACATCCAGAGTCTCCTGGAAGTCCTCCTCTGTCTCTCCCGGAAATCCCACGATGATATCCGTGGTCAGGGAGATGTCCGGCACTGCTGCCCGGATCTTTCTGACCAGCTCCAGATAGTGTTCTTTTGTATATCTGCGGTTCATCTTCTCCAGGATCCGCGTGCTCCCTGACTGGACGGGGAGATGGAGATGACGGCAGATTTTCTTCGACTGCCCCATCACTTCGATCAGTTCATCCGAAAGATCCTTGGGGTGCGACGTCATAAAACGGATCCTCTCCAGGCCGTCTATCTTCTCGATCTCCTTCAGCAGCTGAGCAAATGTCACCGGCTCCTCCAAAGTCCTGCCATAGGAGTTGACATTCTGGCCCAGAAGCATGACCTCCACCACTCCGTCAGCGACAAGCCGCTCGATCTCACGGAGGATCGCTTTCGGGTCACGGCTCCTCTCACGTCCCCTTACATAAGGCACAATGCAGTAGCTGCAGAAATTATTGCATCCAAACATAATGTTGACCCCGGATTTAAATGGATACTTTCTCTCGCTCGGCAGGTCCTCCACGATCTTATCCGTATCCTTCCAGATGTCGATGACCATGCGCCCGGACTCCATGCGTGCGGCGAGAAGCTCCGCAAATTTATAAATATTGTGGGTTCCAAAGATAAGATCGATAAACCGGTAGCTCTTCTTCAGCTTTTCCACCACTTCCGGCTCCTGCATCATACAGCCGCACAGCGCAATCATCATATGCGGGTTTTTCTTTTTAATATGCCCTAGCTGGCCAAGCCTTCCATACACCCGCTGATTTGCATTTTCACGCACAGTGCATGTATTGTAGATGACAAAATCCGCTTTCTCTTCATCCGTCTCTTCTATGTAGCCGATCTGTTCCAGTATGCCGACAAGTTTTTCAGAATCTCTTGCGTTCATCTGACATCCGAATGTAGTAACGCAGAAGGTGAGCGGCCGTCCGGCAGCCTCCTTCATTTTTTCCAGATCCTTTCTTGCCCTGCTGATAAAATAATATTGTCTTTCCGGCTCAGATACCGGGATCTCCATCTCCCTGTCAGCCAGATTCAATCTGTTATTCTCCATCTTTCTCCTTACCTGCATTTCTGTCATTTATCTCTTATACAAACTGGTTCCTCTCCGCATCATATGTATAATCGATCGCAGCCAGCTTTTCTGAAAGCTCGTCCCTGTCGATCTGCATGTCATCACAGAGCATCTCCAGGGACGGATAAAAATCTCTCAGCTTCGTATTGACTGCTCCGAGGAGTATCACCGGATCTCCGGGTAATCCTGCGAGCATCTTATCAGCTCCTTTTCTGTAATAATATAATCTGCCCGCACATCATGCTCTTCCTCCGGGACTTTTTCCACGCACTGCGCGTCAAATGCCAGAGCTGCTTTTGTGCAGCGTTCATTTCCATCCAGATATATATCGTAAAAGCCGCCTCCGTAACCGATCCTCGCGCCGGTCCGGTCAAACGCTGCCCCGGGCAGGATAACCAGCGTCTCCTCATCCGGCAGAGGCGCTTTTGCGCACCATGACCCGGGCTCCGGGATATTCCACACTCCCGGCCTTAAGTCCGCCCGGCTCTTTATAAAAAAGAATTCCATCCCTCTCCTGCCGGCCACTCTCGGGGCCGCCACTCGCTTCCCCTGTCTGAGGGAGTCTTCTATGATCTGCGCCGTTCCGGCCTCACTGCGAAATGACGCATAGCAGTAGATGCAGCGCGCGTTTTTATAGAAATCCGCCTGACTCAGCCGCTCTGCGATCGCTGCTTCCGCGGCCCTGCGCTCCGCCTTGCTGATCCCTGCGCGGACCGCGAGGATCTGCTTTCTAATTTCCTCTTTTGTTTCCATATTTCTCGCCAAGATTTATGACTTTTCCGTCTTTTTCTTCAATATCGATATTATTGAGCTGCCCCCTGAGATTCTGCTTCACCGCCTCAACATACTCCGCCCGCAGCAGTTTCTGCTCCTGCCGTTCTGCCGCTGTAAGTCCCTCTGCTTTCGATTTCCTGTACAGCTCATTGATCCTTTTTATCTTCTGTCCGTCCATGTCATTCCCTCTCTGTTAAATCTTCCGGCCAGACGCACTGTTATACTGCCTCATGCCCTTAGTTTCACCGGAGTGTATTATACACTATATCTTCTTCTTCGTCCAGACGGACATCAGAACATCCTGATTTCAGACGTCCGGACAGGTCTTCTGCATCACCTGTCAGCTTGAATAGTTTTCAAGAAATGCATACAGTTCTTTTGCTGTCCCCACATATTTCCCCTCTGCCACTTCCTGCTGCACTTCTTTGGGGAGATCTGTCACAGGGATTTCCGTAAATTCATAGATCGTGCTTCGATCAGTCAGATAAACACAGACAAAGCCCTGAAGCTCACACAGGTAAAACCCCTCCTCCTCTGCTTCAGGATTTTTTACCTTCTCCCCTTCTGCTGCAATACTTTCTGTGCCCGATACCTCATCCCTGGCCTGGGCTTTCTGTCTGTCCATCACATGGTCATAGGTAAGCTGATATCCGGCTGCCAGAAGCATGCCCAGAATCAGAAATGCAGCAAAAAAACCGATAATGTATCTGGATTTCATAGTCTCCACTCCTTTTTCATACATTATTGGCTTTTTCGCATATTTTATACAATATTCACTTGTTAATCTGTCGGCATAAGGCGGAGCTTCCTGCACAGACGCAGCAGCCTTGCTCCCATCGGCAGCGCCTCAATATCCTCCTCCGACAGAGTCCCGATCTTAAGCACCACTGCCACATATACGAGCATTGCTGTAAAAATTGCGATCATCGTCGGAATCCATCGTCCTCCAACAAAAAGATCCAGAGCCAGATGAACCGCATAAGACACAATCCCCATAACTGCGGAAGCAATGAGCGGCTTAATAAATGTATCCATGATATTCATCCTGAAACCGCATACCTTATGTACTTTCCTCTGATTGAGCCAGCACATGCACGCTGCAAAGACGATATTTCCCGCCGCCAGAGCATACACATTCATCTTAAAGGCAGTCATCATGAGCACAAACGCGATCAGATGGACCGCCAGGGCGATGCAGGCATTCTTTGCCGGACTGGATATATGGTTCAGCCCATGCAGAATCGAGTTTGATATGGATGCCCATGCGTACAGCACTACGACAACCGATCCAAGCATGAGCAGATATGCCGGTGTTTTGCCGGCGTCATTGTAGAGAAGCACCATGAGCGGAGATGCCAGCACGAGAAACCCGACGCCGCACGGGATCGTGATCACCATCGTAAGCCGGAGCGTCTGGTCGATCTTCTGATGCACCAGCTTCCTGGACCTTGTGGCCACAGCTGCGGTCAGGCTTGGCACCACGGACGAGCAGAGCGCCCACGGAATGGAGAGAGGCACATTGACCAGGGTGTCATACTTGCCCGAATAAATCCCCTGTAGAGCCATATACTCTTCCTCCACATATCCCTGCGCGTCCATGATATGGTTGAAGATCGTAAGATCAAGGATCTGATTGATATTATAGATTGCCGTACTAAACAGGATCGGCACAGCCGTAAGGACCAGTACTTTCAGGATATGGCGGTAGCTGTCCTCCTTCCCGGAGCGGTCTGTCCGGTACTGCCGGTTCATTTGCCCTCTGTACGCCCAGACGACAAAGAGCAGAAAGGCCAGGGCAATCAGGGCGCCCAGCACGGTTCCAAGGGTGGCCCCTGCCGCGCCGTACGCAGGACCCAGAAGTTCTTCCCCTGCCTTTTCTCCTGCCCGTGTGCCCATATCAACAAAAATGCCTGCCCCGGCGATACTGATCACTGCGCGGATCAGCTGCTCGATAATCTGGGACACCGCAGTCGGCATCATGGAGCCAAGCCCCTGGAAATATCCCCGGATCACCGCCATGACAGCAACCAGGAAAAGTCCCGGAGCAAGCATCTGGAGCGCGTACACGCTCAGGGGGGATTTCATCGCGTACACAGAGATCGCGTCAGCCCCAAAAAAGACTGCCGCGGTAATGGCTGTGCCCACGACTGCTGCAAACAGCATGGAACACCGGAATACGCGCACAGAATTCCTCATCTGTCCTGCCGCCAGCCTGGCAGATACCAGTTTGGACACAGCAGTCGGAAGGCTCAGCGAGGAGACCATAAGCGCCATGGCGTAGATCTGATAAGCGTAACCGTAAAAGCCATTTCCTGCGTCCCCGAGTATATTTGCAAGAGGGATCCTGTATATGACGCCTATGACTTTTGTAAGCACAGTCGCCACGGCAAGGATTGCGCCCTGAGCAATAAAATCATCATTTTGAGCAGAACGCATTCCTGTCTTTCGTGAATCTGTCATATCTCTTTCCTCCAGCTCTCTTTTTTCTCCTCTTTACTCTCAGGTTCTGCGCAGTATACCCGCTTTCTCCATGATCTTCCTCTGCCTGTCCTCCATGACCCTGCGCTCCTCTTCCTCCATGTGGTCATACCCGAGGAGGTGGAGCATGCTGTGCGCGATCAGGAAGGCGTATTCTCTTCTCGCCGAATGTCCGTACTCTTCTGCCTGGGCGATGACTCTGTCTTTTGAGATCACGATATCCCCAAGCATAAGTTCGCCGGTTTCCGGGTCAAAAGCGTCAGCGCTCTCCTCGATCCCGCTCAGTACCCCGGGAGTCTCATACTCCAGCATTGGGAAAGAAAGCACATCCGTTGCCCGGTCGATGTGACGGTATTGCCGGTTCATTTCATGGATTGCTTCGTCATCCGTGAGAAGAAGGTTCACCTCAGCCTCATACGGGCATTCTTCACAGTCAAGTACTGTCTCCACGATAAGCTCTGCTGTCTCCTTCACGTCAAAAGGAAGGATGACGGTTCCTTCTTCTTCGATATACAGGGTCATACATTTCTCCTCCTGCCGCCCTTTCCTTTTCCGGCGCTTTTTTTCTCACTCTTTTTCTCGTACTCTTCATATGCCTTGACGATCCTCTGCACGAGCGGATGGCGGACCACATCCTTGCTTGTCAGCGTACAGATGCTGATCCCTTCCAGATCCTTCACCACTGTCACGGCAACATCCAGGCCGGAAACCGCCCCCGAAGGCAGGTCTTTCTGGGTGGAATCCCCGGTGATCACCACTTTGGAGCCAAACCCGATCCTCGTCAGGAACATCTTCATCTGGGCGGGCGTCGTGTTCTGCGCCTCATCCAGGATGATAAATGCATTGTCGAGGGTACGTCCTCTCATATAGGCGAGGGGCGCCACCTCGATCAGACCTTTTTCTGAATTTTTGATAAAGTTCTCCGCTCCCATGATCTGATAAAGCGCGTCATAGAGCGGTCTCAGATAGGGGTCGATCTTACTCTGCAGATCCCCCGGAAGGAAGCCGAGCTTTTCTCCCGCCTCGATTGCAGGACGGGTCAGGATAATCCGGCTTACTTCGTTTCTCTTAAAGGCAGTAATCGCCATTGCCATCGCAAGATAGGTCTTCCCGGTCCCTGCCGGCCCCAGTCCGAACGTGATCATCTCGCTGCGGATGGCATCCACATATTTCTTCTGTCCCAGCGTCTTTGGCTTAATCGGCTTTCCCTGCAGAGTATGGCAAATCAGATCCCGGTCGATCTCCACGATCTCTTCTTCCTGGCCGTCAAAGACAAGAGAGATCGCGTAGTCCACGCTCTGCTCTGTGACCGTATTTCCTCTTTTTGACAGTTCCACAAGCTGAGTGAGCACACGGAGCGCCTTTTCCGCCGCCGCGCTCTCCCCCACGATCTTTGTGCTCCCGTCCCTCGCGATCAGAGTGACATGGAATGCCCTCTCAAGCTTCTTTGCGTACGCGTCAAACTGTCCGAACACGTTTGCCTCATGTTCAGCCGGTATATCAATCATCAGTTCCGACAGACTCATCCGTTTCTTTCCTTTCGACTGTTAATATTTCCGTATCCGACTCCTCAGTGATCCTCTCATTCAAAAAGAGTGTTCCTGAGGCAGTGGCTGAATTTTCATATAGATGTATTTTAACATCATTTTCCCTTATTTGAACACCTTTTTCCTCCAAATCTTCACAAAACCGCTTAAAATCCAGACTCAGAAGCTGTCTCGCCTCTTCTTCGGTATATTTCCTTTCAACGAGAGAATAGGACTTTACACACTTCATCCCATAAGAAAAAGGAAGATAAAAATTTTCTCCCAGCCTGACCTGCGTCTCCTCTGTCACTCTCTCACTGTGTTCGTATTTATTCCTGACGCTTCCCACGGATACCGTCCAGTCCGCCAGACGGAGAAAAGGCTGGTATTTCTTCTTCCCGTCATAGACCTTCTCCTGATATGCCAGGTCAAGGGTGTCCGTATATTCCATCTGTGTGTCCGCAAATATATCTGCATCTGAACTGTGATACTGATAGCCGATGACTTCCTGGCTGTCATTGACTACTTCCACTCTTCCCAGAACCAGGATATCTCCTTTTTTCACAGCATCTCCCACATGCACCTGAGGGACGCCGGACCTTGTCACGATCTCTGTGATTACGCCGTCCGCAGAGGCGACCAGATCCACCGGCCTTTCCTCTCTGCTGTCAGAGACAGCCGGAGTGCCTTTTTGCCCGGAATCATCTCCGGAAGGAGCTTCCTCTCCAGTAAGCGTCTCTTCCTCCGGGAAGGTATCCTCATTTTCCTTGACCTGGATCTTCAGCCTGCTGCCATCGATAGACGCAGACACCCAAACGATATCATTATATTCCTTTCGTATGGCTTTTACAATACCCGGACAGTCTACCCGGCTGCGAAGCATCGCCGGAGCGATCCCCTCTGACTTCAGGAACTCCGCAAGCGTTGTATCCGGGTATCTCTCATTTCCCTCAAAATGAATATCCCAGATAAAAAGGGAATATCCCCACACAAGCGCCGCGCACAAAAAAAGTCCGGCAAAAAAAAGTTTTCTCTTCCGGTAACGGGCAAGAAAAAACGGGAAACCGTACCTGCCTTCAAGCGTGACCTTTGTGTGCGTTTTTCTGACAAGGGGCTTCAGTTTCCGAAAATCCCGGACACTCATATACATCCCATATCCTTTTCCCGTGGGTTCCAGTCCCCAGATAAAAAGCTGATGAAAGCAGCACATATTCAGGAAACGCTCCGGAGAATACCCTGCCACGCAGAGCCTGACATAGCCTCTTAGCCAGCGGACAAACGAACGGATCACTCTCTGTTCCTCCCATCGATAAATTCAAGCGTCTTGATCTTTCCCGTGACTTTCATCTCGTCATTCGTGTAATATTCGATCTGAAGCCTCCTGCCTGTCACACGGATCTGTCCGCCCTTTGTCTGTACGCGTACAAGGCTGTCTGTATATTCCGCGATTC
Source organism: uncultured Mediterraneibacter sp. (assembly GCA_944376695.1). GTDB lineage: Bacteria > Bacillota > Clostridia > Lachnospirales > Lachnospiraceae > Mediterraneibacter. The sequence continues at coordinate 13,611 of CALWDM010000039.1, forward strand.
CCCGGTAATTTTCGATACACGCCTCAAAATCACCAAGCATGGTGACCACTGACGCTCCCATCACCACATCTTTCGGCATACTTGCAGCCGATGCGAGTCTTTCCCTGATCTGTTCTCTCTCCATAGAAAAATGCCACACATACGCCTTTTATAGCCAGTATATGTGCGGCATGTTATGTTCTATTCATTTATCATCAAGTCTGATCTGTTAATATGAGCTCTGATGTCCGGGGACTTGGACCCCTGAACTATATTAATAATCGAGGCCGGCCCCTCTGTCACAAAAGCACGCACATATGTGTCAGCCACAGCCACATGCGCCGGATGACTTCCATAAACCTCGATATCCTTCGCTTTCTCCATTGCACATACAAGGGCGATCTCATGGGTGCCGGACGCGAGAGGTTCATCTACTAACCCTTTGCTTTCCGTTCCTTTGCAGTGAATCTCTCCATCTCAATGCAAAAAACTTCTGTGCGCTCAAGCATGGATGGACTGAATTCAATCTCTGCGCCGGGAGCCATATGCTCCATGATCTTTGTTAGCCCGTATATCTTTTCCTGCTCATCTGCCGCCCTGCGCACTTTTCCATTCCCCATGATGCTGCGGTAAGAATAGGAATAGCTGCATGTATAATCTCCTGTAATGATCCCATGACGGCAGTCCATTTCCACAGCCACGTCCGGGCACAAATCAAACGCGTCCGCTTTCCTGCCCTCCCCCGCGCCGTGTATAAACAGAGTCAGTCTCTGTCCGTCCTCTTTTTCAGAGATATCATATCCAAAATTCACCGGAACAATGAACATCCCTTCCTCGTCTCTGCTTCCGAGTCTGACCACACCGCATTCCTCAAGGATTTCTCTGATGCTCTCCGGATCGCGGATCTCTCTTTTCTGAAGACGCATCTCTCTCACCGGGTGTCCTCCTTTCATTGACAAACATTCCTAAAACTTCTTCCATGTATCCCTCACAAAGAGGAGCAGGAGCGGGAATATCTCCAGGCGTCCCGCCAGCATATCAAAAATCAGGACCAGCTTCGCCCCGTTGGAAAACAGGCCGAAATTCCCCATGGGACCTACCAGCTCCAGACCGGGGCCGATATTATTCAGCGCGGATGCCACTGCCGTAAAATTCGTAATCAGATCATTCCCGTCAAAAGCCACCAGCAGGACAGAGAAGGAGAAGATAAGCACATACGCGATCAAAAATACATTTGCAGCGCGCACAGTCTCATGCTCAAGGGTATGTCCGTCCATCTTCAGCTTCTTCAGGCTGCTCGGATGGAGAAGGGTATGCAGTTCCTTTTTTATCGTCTTGACCAGAATCACAAGGCGCGACACCTTAATCCCGCCGCCGGTGCTGCCGGCGCATGCCCCGATAAACATCAGAAGGACCAGTATCGTCCTCGGCACTTCCGGCCACAGGTTAAAGTCTGTGCTCGCATATCCGGTGGTGGTTATGATCGATCCAACCTGAAATGCGGCATGGCGGGCCGCTTCACCGACAGAACCGTACATATCCCTGACGGACAGAGTGATCAGAGCGATCGATGCCAGTATGATCAGAAGATACCAGCGCACCTCTTCCATAGAAAACGCCTGTTTCACCTTCCGCCTCAGAAGAAGGAAATAGGCGCTGAAATTCACGCCGAACAAAATCATAAATACAGTGACCACAATCTGAAGATACGGCGAATATCCCGCCAGGCTGTCATTTTTGATCCCAAATCCTCCGGTACCAGCCGTGCCGAATGTGATTGTCAGCGCGTCAAACAGAGGCATCTTCCCGATCAGAAGGAACACGACCTCCAGCACAGTCATTGCCAGATAAATGATATAGAGGATTTTTGCCGTGGACTGGACCGTAGGCACAAGCTTGCTCACCGAAGGCCCTGGGCTTTCCGCCTTCATCAGATTGATATGAGAGCCGCCGCCCGTCATATGGAGCAGGGACAGCAGGAATACAAGAACTCCCATTCCGCCGATCCAGTGGGTAAAACTCCGCCAGAACAGGACAGACTTCGACACAGTCTCCACATCCGACAGAACGCTGGATCCAGTGGTCGTAAATCCAGAGACTGTTTCAAACAACGCATCGATCGGATTTGTGATCGTTCCCGTAATCAGGAAGGGAAGACTGCCCATCACACTCATGACAATCCAGCTCAGGGCGACAGCCACAAACCCCTCTTTTACATAGAATACCCTGTTTTCCGGCTTTTTCCGCATAAACAGAAATCCAGGCACAAGACAGAGCGCCGCCGTAATGACAAAGGACCATCCTTCCCTCTCCTGATAGATGACTGCTACAATACACGGGAGCGCCATGAGCGCAGCCACAAACACAAGGACATAACCAATAATCCGTTTTACGATTGAAAAATTCATCTCATCCCCCTCACTTCTATCTTGCCTTCCGGATATCAGTGAGGTCTTTCAGCCCTCTCACAGTAGTAACGACAATAACTGAGTCACCCGGCTGTATGACATCCTGACCTCTGGGGATATGGACAACTCCGCCCCGGTAGATACATGCGATCAGCAGATTCTCTTTCAGTCTCAGTTCAGACAGCGGAATCCCCGTCACTGCGGAATGGTCTCTCACGGCAAATTCCAGAGCCTCCGCCTGCCCGTCCAGTATATGGTACAGTGTCTCCACATTACTTCCGATCGAATTGCTCATCGCCCTGACATACTGAAGGATATAATCCGCGGTCAGGTATTTGGGATGGACGACGCTTCCAAGATCCAGCCCGTCCACAATATCATCGAAGGCAAGACGGTTTACCTTTGTCACCAGTTTCGCGCAGGAAACTTTTTTCGCGAACAGGCTCAGAAGGATATTCTCCTCATCCAGGTTCGTCAGTGTCACAAACGCCTCCGCATTCGGCAGTCCTTCTTCCATGAGCAGCTTTTTGTCCGTACCGTCGCCGTTTATCACAGTGACAGACGGGAGCAGCTCACTCAGCTCCTCACATCTGGCGCGGTCTGTCTCGATCAGACTCACCCGTATCCTCATATCGGAAAGAGCCGCTGCAAGGTAAAAGCCCAGAGTGCCGCCTCCGACGATCAGCGCATTCCTGACCTGATGGGTCTGGACCCCGATCTTTTTAAAGAACAGGTTTGAATTCTTCGGTGAGGCGATAATTGAGACAAGATCCATATTCTTGAGCACAAAATCACCGGAGGGAATGAAGACATGCCCCTCTCTCTCCACACCGCAGATCAGGATATCGCATCTCAGCTTATCCATGATATCTGCCACGGACAGGCCGCTCAGCTTAAATTCCGGCAGGAGCTTAAATTTCAACAGCTCTACCCTTCCCTTGGAAAACGTATCCCTCTTGATGGCTGAGGGAAAGCGCAGGAGCCTGGATATCTCCATGGCAGCCGCAAACTCCGGATTGATGATCATCGATATCCCAAGCTTCTTCCTGAGGAAATGGACTTCCTGGTGGTAGACCGGATTCCTCACGCGCGCGATCGTATGGCACTGGCTTACCTTCTTTGCGATCTGACAGCACAGAAGGTTCAGCTCATCCGACCCGGTCACCGCGATCAGAATGTCTGCCTCCTCCACTCCTGCTTCGGAAAGCATCTGTATACTCGCTCCGTTCCCGCAGCTTCCCATGATATCAATACTCTCGCATATCTGCTGGATCTTCTGGGGATTCTTATCGATCACGGTCAGCTCATGATCTTCTTCACACAGTTCTTCCGCCAGGGTGCTGCCGACTTTTCCGCACCCGATAATAATAATCTTCATAGTTCCTCCACTCTGCCTCTCTGCTCCCTTTTCATCCAAATGTAAATCAGACAAAAATCTGCGCCCTGACAATCTCCTCAGAGCAATAGAATTATTATAGCACTAATCTCTTTATTTACAAGTCTGAGTTTTTTGCTGTGTCATTCCTCTGTGTTTTTGCTGCGCCATTCCCCTGATTTTACCGTCAGGGCAGTTCTGCGGCAGGTTAGTTCCAGGAATGTCTTGCGGGTATGCCTCCTTAAAATCCCATCCCGCTCATTTCATCCTGGATGGAGGCTTCGCAGGAGCGCATCGCCAGGATCGTCTTCTCAAACAGCTCATTCAGCTCCCAGCCGAGCCGTTCCGCCCCGGTCTTTATCACATCCCGTGAACATCCCGCCGCAAAACGCTTGTCCTTGAACTTCTTCTTTACACTGGACACTTCCATATCCATCACGCTTTTCGACGGGCGCATCAGCGCGGCTGCCCAGATCAGACCGGTCAGCTCGTCTGCCGCAAAAAGCACCTTTTCCATCTCATGCACCGGCTCTTTGTCGCTGCATATGCCATACCCGTGGGAACAGACCGTATAGATCATATCCTCTCCCACGCCGCCTTTTTCAAGAAGCTCCGGCGCTTTCTGGCAGTGTTCCTCCGGGTACATCTCAAAATCGATGTCGTGGAGAAGGCCGCTGATCGCCCAGTAATCCGCCTCATCGCCGTACCCCAGCTCGTTCGCATACCAGCGCATCACGCCTTCTACGGTAAGCGCGTGCTGGATGTGGAAAACCTCCTTATTGTAAGTCCTCAGTAATTCAAGTGCCTGTTCTCTTGTAATCTTGCTTGTTCTCATTTTCTGTCATTCCTCCTAAGACTTCATTGTCTGCTGCTGTTTCTCTCTTCCCATCGGATTTCAACGTTTTTGCCGCAGTGTGCCAATCCGACATAAAGCACATCTCCTATCATCCTTGCATCATACTTTTTCTCTTTTATCTGACGAATTGCTTCTGATGCAAATTTGCCCAGATCCTTCGCCGCATCTTTACTATGCTTAAACTCCAGGATCAGGCTGGGATAACCAGGCTTCTTTGAAACGAGTATAAGGTCCGCGCGTCCTGCACCGCTCTCTTGATTACTCGTCACTTTATACGCACGCTGCAGGAAGGCACACATCCCAAGCATCATCATATGATAGCTGTTTTCACTTTTCAGATCATGATACGAGGGAAGTTTCAGCAGAATCTGCCGGTAATCTTCGGCGAAATCTTCCATCTCGCCTTTCTGCAGGTGATACAGCATCCTGCTGATCTGTTCTTCTTCGACCTGCAGATAATATGAGGTCAATTCCCTGAACGCTTTCCACACCTCCTGGTTCGGCACCCGGAGGCGATATCTGTTTTCGTCTGTTTTTTCGGTAATGGTCAGCATCCCCGCATTGATCAGGAGCCCCCACAGAGCGGCATCTCCCGGCTTTTCATAATACGCGGCGGAAAGTTCCACCTCAGCCTCTACCGTCCCCTGCCCGATCAGTCTGTCATAATCTTCTGCAAAAGACCTTCCCCGCTCTCCAAGGGCATCCTTAAGAATACTGTTCTCACTCGTATTAACCCAATACGACTGTAGTTCTCTTCGGGCCGCATAGCAGGAAACAGACCATGGATTATATACGTCAGCCTTACCAATCCGATATCCGTCATACATCTCTCTTACAGACGCTTTAAACCCTATACCGCAGTAGGCAAGAAGTTCTTTCACTTCATCTTCTGTAAATCCAAAACAGTCGTCATAGTCCGGGTCTGCTATGGTACATACGATCAGGTTGTTTAACCCGGAAAAAATATTTTCCTTTGCAACACGCTGGATTCCTGTCAGCACAGCTTTCTCCAGCGACCTGCTGCCCTTTAAGGCCGAACTCAGCATTCCCGCGAGAAGCCCGCGCACCTGACCGTAATATCCGCCGGAATTAGCTGCGATGAAAGGCGTATCATACTCGTCGATCAGAAGGTAGACCTTTTTATTGTAATAGATTTCCAAAACCTGGCATAAGTCAGCGATCGCATGGGTGAGACAGCCTGCCTTTGCTTCCGGAGCGCTGTTCTGACATAAGCAGAGATAATTCTCTTCAAATACTCTTTTCTGTTCTTCAGTCAGTCTCCTCTCGTCTATAATCGGGGAATACCGTGCATATTCTCCCCGGAGCGCCGCTGCAAGCTGCTGTATCATCTCATGAGGCGTATCCCCTCTGACATTTAGAAAAGAAAGAAAAACAACAGGATATTGATTGATCGCATCTATCACTTCACTCCTGCTGATCTTTGTACCTTCAAAAAGCGCTTTGGAATCTTTCGTACAGTCCAAAAATTCTGCGAGCATAGACATATTCAACGTCTTTCCGAAACGTCTCGGGCGGGTGATCAGCGTCACCTGATACCATGAATCCAGAAACTGCTCGACAAACTGTGTCTTATCGACATAATATGCATTCCGTTCCCGTAAATACCGGAAATCCTGGGCGCCGATCAGCAGCTTTCTCTTGCTCCGCCTTTTGGCTTTTCCTTTTTCAGTGCGGTAAGGCGCAGCCGTTTCACATACCATATCCGTAAATCCCGCGCAGGGATTTTTATAATTTCCATTCTCTGGCTCCTGCTGTCTTCCAAACAGTTCATCCAGCGTACAATTCAAGATGTCGCTGATGCGCTCCAGCGTTTCAAAGTCAGGAGAACGGTTGCCGCTCTCATAGTTTGCATAAGTAGAACGGGATATTCCCAGCTTATTGGCTAATTGAGCCTGTGTATAACCACGCAGCTTTCGGAATACAGTCAGATATTTATGAAATTCTGTTTTCATATTGAGACACTCCCTTTCTGCTTTTTCTTATATTATACCCCAAAGTGTTTCAATATGCAACATAGAATTACAGCCATTAGCCCGATGATACGTTGTTGAGCTCAAATGCTGTTTTCAATAAGCTCATAGAAATCGTCCCCGTTGCCTGAAACTGTTCACGGCCTCATCGCATATTTTATGACATGATCTTTCTTATTCTCAAACACATCATATGCGTCCATAATCTCATCCAGCCCGCAGCGGTGTGTGATGAGGAAGCCTGCGTCCAGTTTCCCGCATGCAGTCAGGTCCATGATCTCCTGGCAGAAGCTCCCGTCCACGCCGCCTGTCTTGAAAACAAGATTCTTCCCGTACATATCCGGCAGGGGAAGGACCTGCGGTTCTTCGTACATCGCAACGATCACCGCGACAGCATTGGGCCGAGCGATCTTCCAGGCAGTCTGGAACGTATCCTTCCCGCCCGCGACTTCAAAAACAGTGTCAGCGCCCCGTCCGTCTGTCACTTCCCGGATCACCTGTTCCGGATCATCCCTGCCCGGGACAAGCGTGATGTCAGCCAGCCCTTTTTCCTTTGCAAGCGCCAGCCTGTATTCATCCGTATCGATGGCGATGATCTTTGCCGGTGTATAGAGGCGCGCGCACAGCATGGTGCACAGCCCGGTGGGCCCCGCGCCGATCACTGCCACTGTATCCGCGGGCTTTATTTCTCCGATCTTTGCCGCCCAGTATCCTGTGGAAAGGATGTCCCCGTTAAAGAGCGCCTGTTCATCTGTCACATGATCCGGTATGACTGTCAGCCCGTTATCCGCAAACGGGATCCTGGCATACTCAGCCTGTCCGCCGTCAATGCGGCAGCCAAGCGCCCAGCCCCCGTGTTTATCCGTACAGTTATTTACATAGCCACGTCTGCAAAAAAAACATTCTCCGCAGAAAGTCTCTACATTCACCGCCACCCGGTCTCCGGGCTTTACCTTCTTTACGGCGCTCCCGGTCTCCACGACCCTCCCCACAAATTCGTGTCCCAGAACCGTTCCCGGGACAGCCTTTGGCACCGCGCCGTGTTTAATGTGGATGTCACTGGAACAGATCGTTGTCAGCGTCACCTGCACGATCGCGTCCCTTTCATCCAGCAGTGCCGGCATGGGGCGCTCCTCCAGAACGATCTGTCCGTTTCCTTTATATACAACTGCTTTCATACACATTTCCTTTCTGTAATGTCAAGCCTTCCTAGGCATCAGACGGCATCTGATGCAGTCACTGCCTCTTCCAGCTCTTCTTCGAGCTGACTCTGGACGCGGACGCTCTCTTCCTGTTTACTGCCCAGATTTTGAAGGATCTTCTGTATCTGTGTGCAGGTCTGATCCACTTTTTCTCTCGATTCATTGATCCTGGTGCGCACCAGCCAGTCTGTAAACAGGTTGTCAAAAAAATAGTCCGCAAAGCAGAGAGCGCTGCTGACAAGATACCGCCCCCGATGATATCAACGGTGCTCCAGCTCTTGGCCTTATCCAGATGATTCTTGATCTCAACTGCAATGTCCTGCGCTCTCCTGCCTGCGCGGACTGCTTCTTCCAGTTCCTTCTGCCTCGACTTCTGAAATGCGATCTTTTCCTCGATTTCCATGATCCTGACCGCATCCGGCGAACCTGTTTTCTTGATCTCTTCTTTCTTCTCCTCGATGAGCGCGTCGTATCTTCTTCCGCATCCGCTGAGATCAGAAAATTTTTATGATTTCTACGATATCTTTCTTCAATTCCCCATACATTATTTTCCTTCTGTATTTTGGAATGAAAACAATGTGATAGGTGCAATTCCAACGTGTATGTGTTATACTCTGATTATCCATATGGATACCTCCTATGCTTTTGATATGGCCTGCGAAACCAATATCATTATAGCATAGGAGTATTTTATTTCTGGTACTTTAAGTAATGCTACGGCTTTGCCTGTTCCCCCATCCCAGATGGGGGATTAAAAGACTTTTTCATTTATCAGACTGTCTGACCATGCTGTCTGTCATCAGGATCCCGATCACGGTTTTCGCGTCGTCGATCTCGCCTGACTTCACACGCTCTGCCGCTTCATCGAGAGAGACCCACTCTTTCTCAATGTCCGCTTCCTCATTTTCCCTTTTAAACTCAGGCACATCCTTCAAACCCTTTGCCAGATAAACATAGGTCTTCTCTGTCGTCCAGCCGGCAGAGTTCAGGAACAGTGTCAACAGCTGAACCGAGGACGCTTCTGTGTCTGTCTCCTCTCTGAGTTCCCGCAGCGCAGTCTCCTCCGGTTTCTCTCCTTCCACATCCATGCGCCCTGCCGGGATCTCCCATACCGGGCGTCCCATGGGATGGCGGTACTGCCGGATCAGCAGGATCCGCCCCCTGTCATCCATTGCCACAATCCCCACAGCATCACTTGCGACGGCTGTTTCTCGGATAAATGTATTTCCATCCCGGCGGGTCAGCTTGTCACGCCGGATCGATGTAATTTTCCCAGTATACACTGTCTCGCTTTCTAACACCTCTGGAATGATCATCTCCACACCTCCACTGTATAATCATCTTTGGACTGTTCTCAATCCATCTTCATTTTTACAGACATTATAGCACCAGGTTTCTCCTCTGTCATTCCATTTTAAGTCCGTCCGCCTGAATTACAGGTTCACGCCTGACCGCCGCCCTGCATGCGCACTCGTCGTGCTAACGCCGCCCGGTCCGGCATCATATTGACCATACCGGGATACCGCTGTATAATGAAAAACGCATAAGAGCGGCAGGTTTCTCTTCCTGCCGCTCCAAAAAACATTGTAAAAGGAGATATTTCTATGCGCCGCGTGAATGCACCATTTAACGGAAAACAATTCATCTTAAACCAAAATACAGGAGAAATCCATGACCTTGACCGCGAAACGCCGCTCTGCTGCATCGACAAAATAGATGCAGAGCATATATTTGCCTGCGATACCTATGCGGAAGCTGTATTATTTTCTTCCGTAATCGGAGTCAAAAGGAACGGATGCCCTCACTGTATGCCGGAGCGGCACCGGGATTGATCTGCTGCTGGCAGTATCCCCTTGTGCCCAAGCATCCTGATCTCATCCTGCAGCTCCGCCAAAAACCTGCCCGCATGCGCGCCGTCCATCTGCGTGTGATGGAACTGGAAAGAAAGGGGCAGATAATACCGAAACCATTTCTTCTTGTATCTGCCCCAGATGATGAACGGATTATTGAATATACCGCTGTTCATACCGACAGCCCCGTCAATTTCCGTATCTATAATGGCAGATGTCCCGATGACCATACTGTTCTCGGACAAATCCCTGTCCGTACAGCTTTCGGCAGTCTGCGCCGTATATTTCAGGTACTGCCTGTTGAATCTGTTCAGGTCAGAATCATACCGGAGATCACAGGAGCTGACTTCGCCCTCTTTATTTTTCACGATCGTATTGACTGCTATGGTGTCATACTGTATGAGTTTATCGCCCACCGGAAGGATATAAAACTCCTTGATCTTTACAGCGGCCCTTCCGATACAGTAGTCCATCAGCATATTGAATTTCAGCTTTCTTTTCCTGCTTATCCTGACCAGATTGGTCACATCAAAAGCCTTGAAAAAAGTTACCATCGGATTAGGCGCTTTTATCCACAGATCATACGCCGCAGCCCGTCTCGTATCTTTGGGGTCAACTTCTTTTGGCATAATATCCTCCGTTTACTCTGCTCTCCGGATCGGGTGGCGCACGACCGTTTTCAGCCTGCTCACATCACATCTTCTCGGATCGCTCAGATAAAAATCCTGCTTTTTCTTTTTTCCGCTTCCTGTACCGCCCACGCGAAATCTTCTTTCGTCACAAAGTCAGGCAGACGGATCATAGAGATAAAATGCATGTCCTCTTTTCTGGCGTAATCAAGCCCCTGTGTGTTCTCCTGCCACCAGAGTCCCTCAAGGGGCGGTACGACATACTCAAAGAAACCTTCGATCTTATGCGCTCCCTTGTAACTCATCTTTATGGTAAAGGCAATGCCGTACAGCAAACCGATTGATGTTTTATATTCTCCGTATTCTCTAATGTTTTACTTATGCTCCATACTAGTAACTTACGATTTCCTGTGCAACGCCTTAAATATGATCATTCCAACCAACATGCCAGCTGCCGATACAACAAAATACCAGATCGCATGCATAAATGCTGTTCCATTGTAGTAAAGAAATACAGATGGCAAAAAGACCGCTGCCGCTACAGCCGGATAAAAGTATTTTATTTTGTTTTTGGAAATACTGCCAAGTAAAACGGACAGTATCAATGTTACCGATAGAATCAAAACAACCATTCCCATACCATCGGTTGGTCCGGCAAACATCGGTGAAATGTAAAACATAAAAAGCTGTATACAAAAGATTATAATTTCTACAATATACTTTTTCATAGGTGCCTCTCCTATAATACTGCCCCCTCAGTGAAATCATTTCACAATCAGAGACTGCTCATTTCTTCTTTTTTCGGTCTTTGAGCTGTCAGCTCCTCATACATAGTTCTCCATAACGTTTCTAAATGAGGCTTAATGAAAATTAACAATAATAACTTATCTCTCCAAAATATGTAAACCATTTCTGAATAATATCAGCACTGCGTGCCTCAATCATTCTCATAATATTGCGCAACGTATGTGGAGGTATTCTTGAATTATTATTGCAGAGCAGACATTTCCCTGCACTAGTAATCCATACCTTTGTCGCATTTTCAGATGGCTTGCCTTTTGCGATATGTACGTGGATTGGTTCAACAGGCTTGTTTTCATTCGTCCAAAAATAAATCCAGTATTCTCCCATTCTAAAGATTTGAGGCATTCTCAAAGCCCCCTTCCTTAGAAAATTCAATAATAAGATGAGCAGTTGATCTTATTATTTCTTCGAATTGCTTAATCTCTTCTTCCGAAAAATGATAAATATCTTCCCATGTGTAATCGGGAAGCCAGCATGCAGCATGTTTAAATCCATATTTTTCATCTGGTCTCTCAATATACACTTTTACTCTTCCATCATTCTGCATATCAGAATGAACAATTTCTGTCTCATCACTAAATGTCATAAATGGATACATCATATCATCATTCCTCCCTGCTTCTTATACGCTATGTATAGTTTATATTATATCCCATTAAGAATATTTTCAAATGAGGATTTGTCTGCTTAACAAACTGGAATTTGAAAACCATAAAATTATGAGTGATTATTGCTCTCCATAGGTTATCAATAAAATCCTCCAAAAGCCTTGAAAATAAAGGATTTATCGCAATGTGTTCGCCTTATCCTTTTATATGATTTCACACAAGTTTACTCTTTCCCTGCCTACTTGTAAGGGCAAAATCAAGGGCAAGAAAATCTCATAACAAGATATAACAGAGTGTGGCAATCGGAGAACTGTGACATATGTGCGAATATATTATAACGGAGGATTTTTTAATGGACAAGTATATTTATGATGAAAGCAATGGTCTTTGGTATGAATTGCAGGGGGATTATTATATTCCTTGCCTTATTTTACCAACCGAAAAAGAACACAAGCCTATCGGCTTATGGGGGCAGCGACACAAACGCTATTTACAGGAACATAAACGGGCAGTTTACATCACGCTTCTCACAAGCGGAAAATTGAACTGTTACCTTACTGATATTGACGAACAGGCAACGGAAATGATATTTCGATTGGTCGAGCAAATGGCTGACAAGGAGGGCGTGACCGAACAACTTAAAGTAGAAAAACCGATGTTGTGGGTTGGTCGAATGAATGAGATACAGGCAAGAGTACGAGAAATTGTATATGCCGATATTATCTATAAGTAAAAAATGTAATATTGATATTGTCAATATTAGTTGACACATTTTTCTCAAGGACATCACTATCTATGCCGCCAATTCCAAAGTCTCATAAT
>CALWDM010000040.1 GCA_944376695.1 uncultured Mediterraneibacter sp.
ATACCTATTTTTCAACCTGTATAAAATTTTCAATGTTTATCAATTTAGCCTTGACTTTTTATTTGCAGGCTTGTTGTGAGTTTCTGCTGGCAAGAGTAGTTTTATCGTTTGGAGGAAAAGTTCGTCTCTTGTTGTATATTTCTTCTGACTGGGGAGGGGTCGCCTTTTGTCGAAGAAGCTCCCCTCTCTCGCTGCGTTTTTAAACGCAGCATTTGCCGGGGGACCTTCCGTCCTGAGCAAAACCAGAAAACAGCGAAGCGCCTTTTCGAACCCATTCAGCGCGGGGATATGGGTGGTTGAGGCGACTTCGGAATGAGGCCTGGAAAAAGTAGAAATCCGGGACTATGCGTTGAAATCAGCAGGCGGACTGTCTGAGGCGAAGCCGAGTTGCCGCCTGCTGATTTCTGTATTTAGCATAGTCCCGGATTTCGTAGTTTTTCCTGCCTCATGGAGCGGAGCCGATGCCAGCCATATCCCCGCGCTGAATACGTCTTCGACACATCCGCTTCGGTGTTTTCGGACGTTTCGCCAACAGGAAAGCTCCCCCGCAAATACTGATTTATCCTTCCCGGCGCCGCAGGATATCATACCCTTCCGGCGTTTCGCTCAGTTCTACCCACAGCACCTGTTTTGAGTGGGGCGCGCTCTCCTGCTCGTCCCCTTCTTCATTGAGGATGCGCTTTACTGTCACTTCCACATTATCGCCGCAGGGCTTCATGATCTCGATCGTCTCTCCCACGGAAAACTTGTTGCGCTGCTCGATCCGGCAGAGTCCGTCTTTTATCTCCCCGGCAATGCCGAGATAAGTATAGTCTTTATTATATGTGTTGCTGTCATAGATCTGTGTAGTCTCGTCCGGCTTCCCGAAGAAAAATCCCGTGGTGAACTGGCGGTAAGTACAGTTGGATATCTGATCCAGGTACCAGGGCATATTCTTCCGGTACAGCTCCGGATCTTTCTGGTAATCATCGATCGCCTTCCTGTATGTGCGCGCCACGGTCGCCACATAGAGCGCTGTCTTCATGCGCCCCTCGATCTTCAGGCTGTCGATCCCCGCGTCGATCAGCTCCGGGATATGTTCGATCATGCACAGATCCCTGGAGTTAAAGATAAAGGTACCCCGCTCATTTTCATATACGGGCATGTATTCACCCGGCCTTGTCTCCTCCACCACCGCGTATTTCCAGCGGCAGGGATGGGTGCACGCGCCCCGGTTGGCATCGCGTCCGGTGAAATAATTGCTCAGAAGACACCTGCCGGAATAAGACATGCACATCGCGCCATGTACAAAGGTCTCGATCTCCAGGTCTGCCGGAATATTCGCCCGCAGTTCTTTGATCTCCTTCATGGACAGCTCCCTGGCGGACACAACCCGGCTGGCTCCCTGGCGGTACCAGAAATTATAAGTCCCGTAATTCGTATTGTTCGCCTGGGTGCTGATATGGCGCTCGATCTCCGGGCACACCTCTTTTGCAATGTCAAATACGCCCGGATCCGCGATGATCAGGGCGTCCGGCTTTATCTCTCTCAGTTCTTCAAAATACTCCCGCACTCCGGGCAGGTCGTCATTGTGAGCCAGAATATTTGCCGTCACATAGACCTTCACGCCGTGTTCATGGGCAAAGCCGATCCCCTTCTTCATCTCTTCCATGGAGAAATTCTTCGCCTTTGCCCGCAGCCCGAACGCCTCGCCGCCGATATAGACAGCGTCTGCTCCGAAGATGACTGCTGTTTTTAAAACCTCCAGGCTGCTTGCCGGGATCAGTAATTCAGGATGTCTTCCCATTTTCTTCCTCCTGCGTATTCTGTATATTCATTTCCTCTGATACGCTCCTCTTCACACTCACTGCCACTCCGTCTCCCAGAGGGAGGATGGAGGTCACCAGAGCGTCATTGTGCTTCAGCTCGTACAGATACTCCCTCATACGGGCGTGTATGGTCCGGTTGCGGCGCTCCACCGCGAACCGGGATTCGATCACATCCCCATCCTGCATCACATTGTCAGACACAAGGACGCCGCCCTCCGGCAGAAGACGCAGAGCATCGGGCAGATAATGGATATACTGCCCTTTTGCCGCATCCATGAAAATGAAATCAAAGGGACCTTCCAGCTTCTTCATCACTTCCGCGGCATCCCCTTCTATGAGGGCGATCTGTTTCTCCTTCCCCGCCCGGCGGAAATTTTCCCGGGCAATGGGGATCCTTTTTTCATAATTTTCAATCGTAGTTATCCTGCACCCTTCCGGCGCGTATTCACTCATCAATAACGCAGAGAAACCTACGGCAGTTCCGACTTCCAGAATGCGCATAGGTTTTCGCATCAAAAGAAGCGTCTTGAGAAAGCTCTGCATCTCCCGCCTGATGACAGGCACGGAGGATGCGCGAGCTTCCTTCTCGACCGCCTCCAGTATTTCACTGTTCTTCGTGTCAAGCGAATTGATGAATGTAACGATACGTTCATCTGCTGTCATATCTTACACATCTACATCCATGATGATCGGGATCACCATTGGCTTCCTCTTTGTCTTTTTCCAGATATAGTCGTTCATCGCGTCCCGGATCACGATCTTGATCTTATTCCAGTCTGTATGGCGGCCGCCCAGACATTTATCCAGAGCTTCTGACACAGCCTTCCTCGCGTCCTCCATAAGCTGCTCAGATTCTCTTACATAAACGAATCCGCGGGATACGATATCCGGGCCCGCAAGAAGTCGGTTTGTCCTGCGCTCCAGCGTCAATACGACGATAATGATACCGTCTTCCGCGAGATGCTGCCTGTCGCGGAGCACAATATTTCCTACATCTCCTACTCCGAGACCATCCACAAGGACTGCCCCTGTGTGGACCTTGTCAACGACCTTTGCAGAATCCTCATCCAGTTCCAGCACGTCTCCTGACTGAATGATAAACACATTTTCTTTCGGGATACCCAGTGATTTTGCCACCTCTGCATTTGCTTTCAGGTGGCGGTATTCGCCGTGCACCGGTACCGCGTACTTCGGCTTTACAAGTGAGTAAATCAGTTTGAGCTCTTCCTGGCAGGCATGTCCTGACACATGGGTATCCTGGAAGATGACCTCCGCGCCTTTTGCGGACAGCTCATTGATCACGCGGGAAACGGATTTCTCATTGCCCGGGATCGGATTGGAGCTGAAAATGATCGTGTCGTTCGGCTGGATCGTAACCTTGCGGTGTACATCCGCCGCCATCCTGGAGAGCGCTGCCATAGATTCTCCCTGGCTTCCCGTTGTGATGAGCACCATCTTCTCCGGAGGATAATTTTTCATCTCGTCGATCTCGATCAGTGTATTCTCCGGAAGATGGAGATAGCCCAGCTCAGAGGCAATGGAAATAATATTTACCATGCTCCTGCCTTCCACCACGACTTTTCTCCTGTATTTATAAGCAGAGTTGATGATCTGCTGCACACGGTCCACATTGGACGCAAATGTTGCGATGATCAGGCGGGTATCCTGGTGTTCCGCGAATATATGGTCAAAGGTGATACCCACAGTCCGCTCGGACTGTGTAAAACCGCGTCTTTCCGCATTGGTACTGTCGGACATGAGCGCCAGCACACCTTTCTTCCCGATCTCGGCAAATCTCTGAAGGTCAATGGCGTCCCCGAATACCGGCGTATAATCCACCTTAAAGTCTCCGGTGTGGACTACCACCCCCGCAGGTGAATAGATCGCAAGCGCGGAAGCGTCCTGGATACTGTGATTCGTTTTGATAAATTCGATCCTGAATTTTCCCAGGTTGATGGACTGTCCGTGCTGCACGACCCTGCGCTTTGTGCTGCGCAGAAGATTGTGCTCCTTTAATTTATTCTCAATGATCCCCATCGTCAGCTTTGTTGTATAGATCGGGAGATTGATCTCCTTGAGCACATACGGCAGGGCGCCGATGTGGTCCTCATGTCCATGGGTAATGGCAAATCCCTTTACCCTGGATGCATTGTCTTTTAAATATGTCACGTCCGGGATCACAAGGTCGATCCCAAGCATATCATCCTCCGGGAAGGCAAGACCGCAGTCCACAACAACAATACTGTCTTCGTATTCAAAGGCAGTGATATTCATCCCGATCTGCTCCAGACCGCCCAGCGGTATGATACGCAGCTTTCCTTTTTTTTCTTTCTTCAAAAAATAAACACCTCCATATTAGTTATGTAGTATTCTTCCGGACACAAAAAGAACAGCAGGATCAGATAACGTCTTTCCCGCTTTTCACGCATTCTGTGCACAGACCGTAAAACTTCAGCTCATGGTCCAGTACATGGAATCCCGTTGCTTTTTCGATATGCTCTTCCAGTTCATCCAGGAGATCCGCATCGAAAGGGGTCACTCTGCCGCATTTCCTGCATATGAGATGGTGATGGTTATGTTTTGTCTCATCCATCAGCAGATGGCCGATCTCATAGCGCACACACCCGTCGTCCAGATTGATACGGTCTACGAGCTGCATATCCCAGAGAAGCTGAAGAGTCCGGTACACTGTCGCCAGTCCGATCTCGGGATGTTCTTCCGTCACAAGCCCATAGATCTCCTCCGCCGCCATATGGCTGCCGCTGTTCTGCTCCAGCACAGAAAGGATCAGGAGTCTCTGGTGCGTGACCTTAAGTCCTTTCTCCCTGAGTCTCTGCCTGAGCAGTTCTTCTGTCTTTTTCTGTTCCATCCGCGTCCCCTTAATATGTTACATTTCTATACTTACATCCTCCAGCAGTTCTTCAAATACCTTTGACACTGCCAGAAGTTCTGTTTCCTCTTCTACGATCTCATAGACACCGTCTCCGGGCGCGGCTCCCCCTGTCTCCTTCAGAATCAGACATTCTGCGCCGTCTTCCTCAGAGTCCGTGACAAGCAGGTATGTACTGCCGTTTATCCTCGTTTCCTCAAGAACAAAAAAACTGTCTTCCCCGCTCCCGTCCGCGAATACAAATCTTATTTTTTCCATAAAAATGCCCCTTATTTTGTACTGCTCCTACTCCGCCGCCCGTTCTTCCGCTTTCTTCAGGTGAAGGTAGTCCAGATACCCCTGCAGGATAAACACTGCCGCGATCTGATCGATGTGTTTCTTGCGGTTCTCCCGCCGCACCCCGCTCTCGATCAGGGTGCGTTCCGCCTCCACTGTGGTCAGACGCTCATCCCACATGACAATCTCAAGTCCGGTCCTGCGGTGAAGTATGTCCCTGAATCCCAGCGACTTCTCTGCGCGCTCCCCGATATCATTATTCATATGCTTCGGAAACCCGAGCACGATCCTGTCCACGCCATATTTCTGTATCAGCTCTTCTATGCGCGCGCAGGTCCTCCTGAGTTTGTTCTCTTCTTTCCGTCCGATCGTTTCTATCGCCTGGGCTGTAAGGCCGAGAGGGTCGCTGACCGCGACTCCGACCGTCTTAGTTCCGTAGTCAAGTCCCATGATCCTCATAGCTGATTATTCCCAGGAATTATGCTCAATATACGCTTTTAACATCTCTTCTACAAGCTCATCCCTCTCCACCTTCATCACAAGACTCCTCGCCCCGTTATAGCTGGTGATGTATGTAGGATCCCCCGACATGATATATCCAACGATCTGATTGACCGGATTGTATCCTTTTTCCTTCAGAGCCTTGAACACGATCTCAAGGATATCCTTTGCCGAGATCTGTGGTCCGGGCTCTACCTGAAAGAACTGTGTATTGCCTAAATCACTCATCCTGACGCTCCTCCTTTTCTGTATGTTTCATTTATCACAGGTATCTGCAGGCGCTGCCTGTTCCCCGCCTGTATCCTCTGGGAAGACCCAGAACCCCTGTTTACAATTCTAATATAATCCCCTTTAAAATTCAATGTATAATTTGTGAGACATTATCGATTTGAACGTTTATGATACAATTGCGGAGATTTTGTTCCGTCTCTAGTGCAATTTTAATATACTCCTTTGTATGCCCTGTCTGCACATGCTTCCCGTCAACAACGGCCTCTTCTTCTACGAGCACCTCGACCGATCTGCCGATAAACCGTTTCTCATAAGCCTTCCGCTTCTTTTCGCCCAGCGCGATCAGACGGGCGCTTCTCTCCGCCTTGACCTGCTCCTCCACCTGGTCAGGCATGGAAGCCGCTCTGGTGCCCTCTCTTTTTGAGTATTTGAATATATGTGTCTCATAGAAATCTATCTTGTCCACAAAATCAAAGGACTCCTGAAACTCCTCTTCCGTCTCTCCCGGGAAGCCCACGATCACATCTGTCGTAAGGGCAGGATCGTCAAAATACTTCCTGAGGATTCGGCATTTCTCATAATACTCTTCACTCGTATACCGCCGGTTCATCCTCTTCAGGGTGGCATCGCATCCGCTCTGGAGAGAGAGGTGGAAGTGAGGGCATATTTTTGGCATAGCGGCAAGCGTCCCGGCAAATTCTTCTGTCACGATCCCCGGTTCCAGCGATCCCAGCCGGATCCGCCGGATCCCTTCGATCTCATGGACCTCGCGGATCAGGTCAGACAGATGCCTCTGACCGTCGAAATCAATGCCGTAGGAGCTCAGATGGATGCCCGTAAGCACCACTTCCTGATAGCCATTGTCAGCCAGGGCCCTCACCTCCTGCACCACGTCCTTCATCTCCCTGCTGCGCACACGGCCCCTCGCATAGGGAATGATGCAGTAGGTGCAGAACTGGTTGCAGCCGTCCTGCACCTTGATATAAGCCCGGGTGTGTTCGCCTGTGCGGGTAAGATGAAGAGATTCGTATTCTTTTGTCCGGCTGATATCCCCGATCTCACCGGCCGCACGGACGCCCGCCCGCTCTCTCCCGATCCCGCCGGCGCGGTCTTTTTCTCTGTCTTCTTCATACTCCTTAAGGATTCTGACCAGATCTTTTTTGTGGTTATTGCCGATCACAATGTCAATGCAGGGATCGGCCTCCTGCCCGCCCTTTGCCTGCACATAACACCCTGCTGCCACGACCACTGCTTCCGGGTTCATTTTCCGGGCACGGCGGAGCATCTGCCGGGATTTGCGGTCTGCGATATTCGTCACTGTACAGGTATTGATGACATAGACATCCGCCCCTTCTTTAAAAGGAACGATCTCATAGCCCGCCTGTTCGAGCATCTCCTGCATTGCTTCTGTCTCATACGCGTTTACTTTACATCCCAGGTTGTGGAACGCTGCTTTTTTCATCTTTAATTTACCTCTTTTTTCCTACGTGTCACTTGACTTTTCCACTGCCATCCCATAG
The DNA here is from genome assembly GCA_944376695.1 of uncultured Mediterraneibacter sp. Classification (GTDB taxonomy): domain Bacteria; phylum Bacillota; class Clostridia; order Lachnospirales; family Lachnospiraceae; genus Mediterraneibacter. The sequence continues at coordinate 7,227 of CALWDM010000040.1, forward strand.
AATATACATGAGATTTGATACCTTATAATTTATGATTCAAGGAGGACTATCCAATGAAAACAGTACAGATTTCATTAAATTCAATCGACAAAGTAAAATCTTTTGTAAACGAGATTACAAAGTATGACAATGACTTCGATTTAGTATCCGGAAGATATGTTATAGATGCCAAATCCATCATGGGAATCTTCAGCCTGGACCTTTCCAAGCCGATCGATCTCAACATTCATGCAGACGGGGACGTCGATGACATTCTTGCCGCACTTGATCCTTACATCATCAAATAATCAGGCATATCATTTACTTATGAAAGAGCTGTCTCGATCCGAGGCAGCTCTTTTTGTTTCTGTCATTCCGGCTGTACGGCGGCTACTTCCCTACTGTGATCACTTCCGCTGTCTCAACCGCTGTCTTTACAAGCTCTTCGATATTCTCCGACAGGTTCAGTTCTGACTTCTCGATCCTTTCCACATTCGGCTTTGTCACAGGATGCTTTGCCACAAAGATCGTGCAGCAGTCCTCGAACGGCTGGATCGACGTCTCGTACGTGTCGATCTTCTCCGAGATCTCCACGATCTCTCTCTTGTCAAAACCGATGAGCGGACGGTACACCGGAAGCGTGCACACCGCGTTGGTCGCCGCCAGGCTCTGCATTGTCTGGCTCGCCACCTGTCCGATACTCTCTCCTGTGATCAGTCCCAGGCAGCCGTCCTTTTTCGCGAACTGCTCTGCGATCCGCATCATATAACGGCGCATGATGATCGTCAGCTCATCGTGCGGACACTTCTCGTAGATCGCAAGCTGAATGTCCGTAAAGTTGACGATGTGAAGTTTGATCGGCCCCGCATACGCGGAGACAAGCCTTGCCAGGTCGATGACCTTCTCCTTCGCCCGCTCGCTCGTATACGGCGGCGCGTGGAAATAAACCGCCTCGATCTCCACGCCTCTCTTCGCGATCATATATCCCGCCACCGGGCTGTCGATCCCGCCTGAGAGGAGCAGCATCGCGCTGCCGTTTGTCCCTACAGGCATGCCTCCCGGCCCGGGGATGATCTCGGAATACAGGTAGATCTCCTCGCGGATCTCCACATTCAGCCGGACGTCCGGGTGATGCACCTCCACCTTCATCTCCGGGTAAGCGTCCAGCACTGCTTCGCCGAGCGCACAGTTGATCTCCATGGAGTTTACCGGGTACCGCTTGTTCGCGCGCCGGGCCTCCACTTTAAACGTCTTATCGCCCTCTGGATACATCTCTCCCATGTAGACGACCACGTCTTTTTTCAGCTCTTCCAGCTCTTTGACCGGCTTTCTCACGACCGGGCAGATCCCTACGATACCGAATACTTTTTTCAGGCTTTCTATTGTCTCTTCGTAGTCGTACTCGCCTTCGCAGTCTACATAGACCCTTCCGTGGCATTTGTGGACAAGGAACTCTCCTTCCACCTCCTTAAGGGCGTACCGGATCTGGCGCACAAGGGCGTCCTCGAACATATACCGGTTTTTCCCCTTTATCCCGATCTCCCCATATTTGATCAAAAATGAATGAAACGTCATGGTATTCTCCTTTTTCCGCCTGGACCGGGACATTTCCCGCGCAGATACCCGCGCTCCGCCCGGCTGCGGCTTTCCTCAGCGCGTCAGCGCCGTGTAAATTTCCGAAGCATCGGTATACAATTATATAGTGTTTCCAGCGTGTAGTCAATTTCTTCTTTTGTGGTGAACTCTGACATACTGAACCTGAGCGTGGCGTCCAGGTATTCTCTCGGAGTCCCGATGGCTTTCAGGACGCCGCTGACCGCCGGGTGATTGGAGGAACATGCAGAGCCGGAAGACACGTAGATCCCTTTGTCTTCCAGCGTGTGCAGCAGGACTTCGCTGCGCACACCCGCGATCCCTGCGCTGATGATGTGGGGCGCGCTGCCCCCGTCAGCCGCGCCGTGGACCGTTGTATCCCCGATCTCTCCGAGTCCTTTGATAAAGTGCGCTTTCAGTTCTCTCATAAGGGCTGTCTTCATCTCAAGATCCTGATAGATCATCTTCGACGCAAGGCCCAGCCCCGCGATCCCAGGCACATTCTCCGTGCCGGAGCGCAGGTCCTTCTGCTGTCCGCCCCCGAACAAGATCGGATGGATCTTCACCCGGCTGTCGACATAGAGGAGGCCCACGCCTTTTGGCCCGTGGATCTTATGCCCGCTGGCAGAGAGCAGGTCAATGCCCATCCGCTTCGGATAGATGCGGTATTTCCCAAATCCCTGTACCGCATCTGTGTGGAACAGGATGGAAGAATTGTACCGCTTCGTGATCTGTACCGCCTCCTGGATGGGCTGCACGGTCCCCACCTCGTTGTTCACATACATCACAGATACCAGGATCGTCTCCGGGCACAGCGCTTCCTTTAAAGCATCGAGACGGATGCGTCCCTCCCCGTCCACAGGGAGATAAGTCACGCGGAATCCCTCTTCTTCCTCCAGATACCGCATGGTATTGAGGATCGCGGGATGCTCGATGGACGAGGTGATCAGATGGTTCCCTCTGCGCCGGTTGGCGCGGGCACAGCCGATCAGCGCCAGGTTATCGCTCTCCGTGCCGCCCGAGGTAAAGAAGAGCTCTTTCGCATTCACTTTCAAAAGCTTTGCGATCGTCTCCTTCGCGTCCCGGATATAGTGTTCCGCCTCCACGCCTTTCCTGTACAGGGAGGAAGGGTTGCCGTAATCCCGGCACATGACTTTATATACCAGCTCCCCCACTTCCGGATAACACATGGTCGTGGCGGAATTGTCCAGATAAACTTCCATTTTCCCTTTCCTTTACTCTTTTTTTACTATATAAATTATGCACAGGCTCCGTGCATGTGCCGGCGGCCTGTTCATCTCTCCGGCGCATCGGCAGCCCGGCTTTCCAGATGGTACATCAGTATGGACAGCGCGGCAGGCCCCGCGGTCTCTGTCCGAAGGATCCGTTTCCCGAGAGTGACCGCATGGGCTCCCGCCCCTTTCGCCTTGTCTACTTCCTCTTTTTCGAATCCGCCCTCCGGACCGATAAAGATCCCCACAGACTGCCCGGGGGCGATCCCTTCCAGGATGCGCGCTGTCTTCTTCATCCCCTCTTCCAGCTCATAGGGGATGAGCACCACATCCAGTTCCCCTGCCATCCTGAGCGCTTCCGCAAAGCTGCAGACCGCGCCCACCTCAGGAATGATGCCGCGCCCGGACTGCTCTGCCGCCCCTTTTGCGATCAGCTGCCACCGGGCCTGCTTCTTTGCCGCCTTCTTCTCGTCCAGCCTCACCACGGAACGCTTCGCCGCAAAGGGGACAATGCGGTACGCCCCCAGCTCCACCGCCTTCTGGACGATCCACTCCATCTTGTCCCCTTTCGGCAGCCCCTGGAACAGGACGATCCTGGAGGGAAGCTCTGTATCAGGATCCAGTTCTTTGAGGATATCGAGCACCGCTGTCTGCCCCTCAAACGAACGGATACAGCAGAGATAAGTATTTTCCCTGCCGTCGCTCACCCGCACGTCCTCTCCGGGCTTCATGCGGAGCACATTTTTCACATGATTCACATCCGCGCCCTGCATGTAGATTTTATTTTCTCTGATCCATGATGGTTCTGCAAAGAACTGCTGCATCCTTCCGTTCCTTCTCCTTCTCTTTTTCTGTCATAAAAGCGCTGCCGGATCTCCTTTCCGGGCGCCCTCTGTCACGCCTGATTCCCGGCGTCCGGCTTGCGCGCGGTCACGCAGACCCATTCGCCCTGGTATGTCACATCCAGCACTTCCAGCCCTGCCGCCTTTACCGCGTCCACGACCGTCTGCTCTTTGCCGTCGATGATCCCGCTGGTGATATAGATCCCGCCCGGCTTCAACTGATCCACAATGACCGGCGTCAGCTCCACCAGGACATCCGCCAGGATGTTCGCCGCCACGATGTCATAGCATCCGTATCCTACTTTATCCTGCACCGCCTTGTCGTCAATGAGGTTCCCGATCATTACCCCGTACTTCTCTTTCGGGATGCCGTTCACTTCCATGTTCTCATGGGTAGCGTCGATGGCGCACGGATCCAGGTCCGTCCCGACAGAATACGCCGCCCCGAACTTCAGCGCCAGCATACCGAGGATCCCGCTTCCGCATCCCACGTCAAGGATCCTTGTTTCCGGTGTTGTGTACTTCCTGATCTGGCGGATACAGAGCTGGGTCGTCTCATGCATCCCGGTGCCGAACGCAGTGCCCGGGTCGATATGGATGACCATCTTATCCTCATCCTCCGGCTTTACGTCCTCCCATGAGGGGATGATCAGGATATCATCTACGCAAAACTGGTGGAAATACTGCTTCCAGTTGTTCACCCAGTCTACGTCCTCTGTCTCGGACTCTTCGATCAGGCACTCACCCACATCCACATAGGCGGACATCGCTTCCAGTTCCCGGCGGACGTCGGCCAGGAGCTTTTCCCGGTCCTCCTCGGGCTCCAGATAAAAGCTCAGATAAGCTACTCCGTCATCCGCCTCGATCTCAGGCAGGATATCCACGAACATCTGCTCCCGGTCCGACTGGGTGAGGGGGATCTTGTCCTCGATCTCCACACCCTGTATGCCCAGGTCCATGAGCATGCTGCTCACGATATCCTCCGCCTCGGCTGTCGTCTTCAATCGGTATTTATTCCACTTCATGCGCTTCCTCCTGTGCGTTTTCCTTTTCGAACCAAAGGTTCAGGTCTACATTTGCATTGATCCCCGGCACTGCCCCTGTCTCGCTGTACTGCCAGATCTTGTAATCATACGGGCACTGGGGGATCTCCTGATAATCCGCATACCAGAAATCGTACTCCGTAAGCTCTTCCATATCAAGGGTAAAGGCCATCCATTTCATATTGGTATAGATCATGGCGTCGTACCCTTTCTGTTCCACAGTGTCGCAGAAGACCTTACAGAAATTGGTAAAATCTTTATCCGTATTGCCGTCTGTCCGGGCAGTGTCCCATTTGATCTCTTCTGTATCATAGACGACCGGCCCGGTGATCTCATACGGCTTTATATGCTTAAGGACAAATTCCGCCTCTTCCACCGCCTCGGCCGCGCTCACTGCCTGGGAGAAGAAATACACGCCCACATCCAGACCTGCCTTCAGCGCGCCTTTCATATTCTGCCCGTACATGGCGTCCAGGACCAGATCGCCAGTATCCCCGTACGCCCGGTAGCCGAGCCGGATGATCACAAACTCTACGCCGCTTTCCTTCACCTGTTCCCAGTCGATCTCCTCGCCCTGAAACTCGGACACATCGATCCCGAACCGGGCGGTCACGCCGTTTTCCTCATCATGGAAACTCTTGCGCCCGGTCTCTTTGTCTGTCCGGATCTTTGTGAGATCATAAGTGCACTTCGGCACATCCGGAAGCAGCGGCGCCTCATATTCATTCCCCTCTGCATCCTGAAAGATATATTCGCCGTCTTCAGGACCATTGCGCGCTTCCTCTTCCGCCAGTTCAGCTCCCGTCTCTTCCGCCTGCCCGGAACACGCGGCAAGAAGAAAGACCGCGCATGGCACCGCTGCCAGAAGAAGGCCTATCCTGTGAAACCCTCTGTTTTTAATCATCTTCCTCCACCTTCATGTCGTCGCCTGTACGGATCGTCCCGCCCCGAAGCACCTTCGCGAAGACGCCTTCCCTCGGCATGATACAGTCTCCCATCTTTTGGAAGATCTGGCATCCGTGGTGGCATTCTTTACCAATCTGGGTGATCTCCAGCACAACATCACCGCAGGACAGCCGTGTACCCACCGGCAGCGAGCGGAAATCGATCCCCTTCACCACCAGATTTTCACCAAATGCTCCATCCTCCACTTCCGCCCCTCTCTCCCGGAATCCCTCGATCTTCTCATAGGAGAGAAGGCTGACCTGGCGGTGCCACTTCCCTGCATGGGCATCCCCCTGGATCCCATAGTCCTCAATAAAAATACCTTCGCCTGTATTTTTTTTCTGCGTGCCCTTTGCCGCACTCGTACAGACTGCCATTACTTTTCCCATTGATGTCCTAACCTCCGATCCTGGACATTTCTTTCGTCTCCAGCGCCTCTTCTGCGCAGCTTTTCCCCTGACTGTTTTTCCCAAACTGCCTGTTTACTCCAAACTGATGATGCGCCGGTTTTTCATAAAAAGCCTTCTCCATCGCAGCCCTTATCTCCGGATCACCGGCACCGCCCCGAAGCAGGGTTTTCAGGTCCGTCCCGCTCTCATACTGAAGGCACGGCTTCAGATATCCTTCTGACGTAAGGCGGACGCGGTTGCATCCTCCGCAGAACTGATGGGATACCGCGCTGATAAAGCCGATGCGTTTCCTGAATCCGGGGAACTGCACATATTCCGCCGGTCCGTTCCCGATCCGCCCGGTACAGAGGTCTGCTTTTCCGTAAGCCTTTTCCAGGATACCGAGGATCTCATCCCCGCCCCGTCCAGCGAAGCTCTTCCCCAGTCCGATAGGCATCATCTCAATAAACCGCACGTCCGCCTTTCCCTCTTTCGCCAGAAGCGCAAGGCGGATATATTCCTCATCTTCTGCCCCATTTAAGTCCATTCCCTTTAAAGGAACGCAGTTGACTTTGACAGAAAGGCAGGGGACTGCCGCGGCTGCATCCAGCCCTTCCAATGCCTTTTCCACACTGCCTCCCCGGGTGATCTCCCGGTATCTCTCCGGATCCAGGGTATCGATACTGATATTGACGGCATCAAGCCCATTCGAAATCAATCCGTTTATTTGTTCTTTTAAAAGTGTCCCGTTCGTTGTCAGAGTCACCTGCTCAATACCTGTAATCTCCTTCAGCATACCTACAAGCTCCGGGAGCCCTCTGCGCACCAGCGGTTCCCCGCCCGTCAGTTTTATCTTCCGGATCCCAAGCTCTGCGCCGATCCTGCATACCCGGGCGATCTCGTCAAAACTCAGGATCTGATGATGGGGCACAGACGCAACGCCCTCCGCAGGCATACAGTACACGCACCGGAGATTGCAGCGGTCTGTCACAGACACCCGCATATAGTCGACATTCCTTCCGAATTGATCTATCATCGCGCACATTCTCCCGCTCTTCCTGTCAGGATCGCCAGCCCGTGATCCAGGGACGGGAGCACAGACTCCAGATTTTCCCTGACAGCCTTTGGGCTCCCCGGGAGATTGATGATCAGCGTCTGCCCGCGTATTACGGAAACGCCGCGGCTTAACATTGCCCTTGGCGTTACCTGAAGAGATGCGAGACGCATCGCCTCAGCGATCCCCGGCGCGATCCGGTCCGCCGCCTCCAGTGTCGCCTCAGGCGTACAGTCTCTCGGCGCAAATCCGGTCCCGCCTGTAGTGAAAACGATATCCATCTTATCGACATCACTCAACAGACACAGGCATTTTTTTATTTCTTCTTTTTCATCCGGAAGCAGCACAGTTTTCCTCACGTCATACCCGGCTTCCCCGAGCATTTCACAGATCAGGGGACCGCTCTTATCTTCCCGCTCCCCGGCATATCCTTTATCGCTCAGCGTTACCACTGCCGCCTTCCATCTGTATCCTTCCATTTTTATCCCGCTCCTTCTATCCGGCCACTGCATTCCCGGGACATCCAATCCCGCCGCGCAGTATCGCATCATTCCGGTATTCTGCTCAAAGTATATCTAATTCCCTTCGGGGAGCCCCTGCGCTGTCCTGGAGCCCTGACCTGCGGGGAGGAAGGGCATTGCATACTTCCCCGCTCTTTCCCCCGGTCTTTTTCACAAGATAAATCTCCCCGATCTCCATCGACTTGTCCATTGCCTTGCACATGTCGTAGATCGTGAGCAGAGCTACGCTCACCCCTGTCAGGGCCTCCATCTCTACGCCTGTCTTTCCGGTCACTTTTACGGTACACGTACAATAGACCGCAGATTCTTCCTCATCCATATCAAAATCCACCCTGCACTTTGTAACCGGCAGGATATGGCACATGGGGATCAGCTCAGAGGTCCTCTTCGCGCCCATGATTCCGGCAGTGGCAGCCACTCCCAGCACGTCGCCTTTGTTTACCGAGCCTTCGCGGATCGCCCTGAACACCTGGCGGCTCACAGCGATCTTCCCCGAAGCGCAGGCCTCGCGTACTGTGTCCGCTTTGTCCGTCACATCCACCATGACAGACTTTCCGTTTTCATCGAAATGTGTAAATCCCATACATGAATACCTGCTTTCTCTCAGACATTTATTTTCTGATTTCAAACCATGCTCCCTGCATGGAGTCATTATAGCAATTACTTTCTGAAAATACAACGGAAAGTGCTCACTGCCATTTTGTATCCGCAGCATGGGGCGCCGTTATGTCTGATCTGTTGATTCGAACTGTGAATTGTACAGCTCTGCATAAAATCCGTTCCGCGCGAGCAGTTCCCCGTGCGTGCCCTGCTCTGCAATGTCGCCGTCCTTCATGACGAGGATCAGATCCGCGTCACGGATCGTTGACAGCCTGTGCGCGATCACAAAGCTGGTTCTCCCCTTCATCAGGTTATCCATTGCCTTCTGGATCAGGACTTCTGTCCTGGTATCTACCGAGCTGGTCGCCTCATCCAGGATCAGGATCTTCGGATCCGCCAGGATCGCCCTGGCGATGGTGAGGAGCTGTTTCTGTCCCTGGGAGACATTGGTCGCCTCCTCGTTCAGCTCCATGTTATAGCCGCCCGGCAGCGTCTGCACAAAACGGTGCACATGGGCTGCCTTTGCCGCGCGGATGACTTCTTCGTCCGTGGCGTCCAGTTTTCCATACCGGATATTTTCCATGATCGAGCCGTGGAACAGCCAGGTATCCTGGAGCACCATCCCGAACATCTCCCGGAGCTCGCTGCGGTTAAAGCTGCGGACATCATGCCCGTCGATCCTGACCGCGCCGCTGTTTACATCATAGAAGCGCATGAGCAGCTTGATCATTGTCGTCTTGCCCGCTCCGGTAGGACCTACGATGGCGATCTTCTGGCCCTCCTTCACTTTCGCAGAGAAGTCATTGATGATGATCTTATCCGGGCTGTACCCGAAATGTACATGGTCAAACTCCACATTGCCCTTAAGCCCTTCGATGGATACCGGGTCCGGCACTGTCTGGTCTTCCTCTTCCTCGTCGAGGAACTCGAACACTCTCTCAGACGCAGCCGCCGTGAGCTGGAGCATATTGGTGACCTGCGCCACCTGCTGGATGGGCTGGGTGAAGTTCCTTACATACTGGATGAAGGACTGGATGTCTCCGACCTCGATGGCATTCCTGATGGCGAGAAATCCTCCCAGTATTGCCACTCCCACATATCCCAGGTTGCCGATGAACTGCATGACCGGCATCATCATCCCGGAGAAAAACTGGGATTTCCAAGCGGAGTCATAAAGCTTTGCGTTCGTATCATTAAATTCCCGGATCACATCATCCTCTTTATTAAAAGCCCTGATGATATTGTGACCGCTGTATATCTCTTCCACCTGCCCGTTCACATTTCCCAGATAAGCCTGCTGTCCCCGGAAATATTTCTGGGAATGCTTCATGACAAATGAGATCAGAATCACCGAAACCGGAAGAATCAGAAGAGCTACCAGGGTCATCAGCGGGCTGATGGAAAGCATCATGATCAGCACTCCGATCAGCGTGGTCACTGAGGTGATCATCTGAGTGGCGCTCTGGTTCAGGCTCTGTCCCAGTGTATCCACATCGTTGGTCACGCGGGAGAGCACCTCTCCTACAGGCTTTGTATCAAAATAGTTCATTGGCATCCGGTTGACCTTCTCTGAGATTTCTTTTCTCAGACGGTAGGTCGTCTTCTGGGAGACGCCGGTCATGATGATGCCCTGAATAAATGTACAGAGGGCGCTGATCAGGTACAGCCCGAGGGTGATCAGGAGGATCCTGCCGATCTTCCCGAAATCCATCCCGCTGCCTCCTGACACCTTGCTCACAAGGCCGTTAAAAATCTCTGTGGTCGCTTTCCCGAGTATCTTCGGACCAACGATATTAAAGACTGTACCGCAGACCGCAAAAACTGCGACAAAAACCATATGGACCCTGAAGGCGCTCATATAGCGGATCAGCTTTTTTATCGTTCCTTTAAAATCTTTTGCTTTTTCGCCCGCCATGTTTTTTCCATGGGGGCCTCCCATACCTCTAGACATGACCGGGCACCTCCTCTCCTGTATATGCGCTGCAAGCCCCAGGACCTGTTCCTGAACTGTCTGTTTTTTCTCTCATTCCTGCCTCCAGCTCTGATCCAGAGAACTGGGACGCGGCGATCTGCTGATATACCTCGCAGTTCTTCAGAAGTTCCTGATGGGTCCCGATTCCTGCTACTTTTCCGTCGTCCAGCACAATGATCTGTTCCGCATTGAGGATCGTACTGATCCTCTGCGCCACGATCAGGACTGTGCTGTCCTCGGTCCTCTTCTTCAGCGCTTTTCTCAAAGTTACATCTGTCTTAAAATCAAGGGCAGAAAAACTGTCGTCAAAGATAAAGACTTCCGGATGCTTTGCCACTGCCCTTGCGATAGAAAGCCTCTGCTTCTGTCCGCCGGACACATTGGCTCCGCCCTGGGCGATATGGCTGTGGTAGCCATCCGGCTTCGCGTCAATGAATTCCGCTGCCTGCGCAATCTCCGCCGCCTCGACCATATCGCTCTCGCTTCCGTCCGGATTTCCGAACATGATGTTGGAAGCGATATCTCCTGAGAAGAGAAGCCCCTTCTGGGGAACATACCCGAGCTTCTCCCTCAGCTCATGCTGGGGCACTTCACGGATATCAACGCCGTCCAGGGTGATGCTTCCCCCGGACACGTCATAAAATCTCGGGATCAGGTTGACCAGCGTGGACTTCCCGCTTCCCGTACTTCCGATGATAGCCGTCGTCTCACCGGGCTTTGCGGTAAAGGTAATGTCATGGAGCACATTTTCATCCGCGCCCGGATATTTAAAGGATACATGATCAAATACAAGCAGCCCTTTCTCCTCATCCGAAAAGGCCTTCGGCTGCTCCGGGTCATGGATGACAGTCCTGCTCGAAAGCACTTCCTCCACACGGTCCGCTGCGACGGCAGCTCTCGGGAGCATGATGGAGAGCATGCACAGCATCAGGAATCCCATGATAATCTGCATCGTATACTGGATGAACGCCATCATATCTCCGACCTGCATCTGCCCTTCATCGATGCCGTGGGCGCCGTTCCACATGATCAGCACAGACACTCCGTTCATGATCAGAATCATGACAGGCATCATGAATGTCATGGCGCGGTTCACGAACAGATTCGTCTTTGTCAGCATCCTGTTGACGTCGTCGAACCGCTCTTCCTCATGTTTCTGCGTACTGAACGCACGGATGACCGGAAGGCCGGTGAGGATCTCCCTCATCACCAGGTTCACCTTGTCGACCAGTGTCTGAAGGCTCCTGAATTTCGGCATCGCCACCAGGAACAGGACAAGGATGACCAGACCGATCAGCACGACAGCCAGCCCGATGATCCAGGACATGGATACATTCGTCTGGAAGACCTGTATGACGCCTCCCACCGCCAGGATCGGCGCATAGAGCACGATGCGCAGCAGCATGACGATAATGAGCTGGATCTGCTGAATATCATTTGTGCTCCTTGTGATCAGAGAAGCCGTCGAGAAATGGTCGAACTCATTGTTGGAAAATCCTACGACCCTGCGGAAGACATTTCCTCTCAGGTCACGGCCTGTCGCCGCCCCGACGCGGGACGCCAGGAAGCCCACCAGCACGCTCGCCGCCATCCCGAGGAATGCAAGCGCCACCATCTTTCCCCCGGTAACGAGGAGATATCGGATCTGGATCTCATCCATGTTCATGCCAAGAGCATCATAAGCAGTCCCCACATAGCTGACTGCCGCCTGCTCCAGTATAGTGTCCGGAAGGTCATCCATCTGTTTCTCCATCTCTTCGATCAGGGCGTCTCTCTGTTCTTCCGGCATCATTTTCAGGATATCGAACACGGTCATGTCGTCCGATACCATCTGTGCCGGGATATTTTCTTTTAACTGTGCTTCAATCTGTTCTGTCATGTCGCTGCCGGACTCAAAGCCCGCTGTCAGCATCATCGGACCGGCAAGGATATCAGACAGGGTTTTCATCTGCTCCTCATCCTCCGCAGCGCTTTCCCTGAGCACATAAGCTTCAGTATCATAGGTGCTGCTGTCCGCCTCATAGGCGTCCAGGACAGTCTCCCGGTCTTCTTCCGGCACAAAGAGGAGGAGTTTCTCCATCTCATCTGCCCTCAGTGCCTCCGGGATCTGATCTTCGATCCCTCCCTGCTGGATACCTACATTTACGATATCCGATGTGTAGGCGGGAAGAGACAGGTCACAGTATGCCTGGATAAACAGGACTGCTATAATCGCGAGCAGGGATTGCCAGTGTACTGCCGCGTATTTAAATAGATTTTTCATTCCTTTTCTATCCTTTCATGATTTATAAGATTTTCCCCTGCCTGAATCAAAAACCGCCGGAAAAGCAGCTTTTCCTCCAGACTCATCCCCTGCAGCATGATTTCTTCCATCCGCTGTACAACCTCCGTCACAGCCTGGATGCACGATTTCCCTTTCTCAGTCAGGGTCAGCCTCATGACTCGCTGGTCATGCCGGTCCGGCTCCCTGGTGATATACCGGTCCCGCTCCATCTTCTGGATAAGTGATGTGATGGACGGAGCCGTAATGTTCAGCCGTGCCGCCAGCTCTTTCTGGGACATGGAGTCCCGCTGATGGAGCATAAAGAGCACACTCGCCTGACTCCGGTTCAGGTCAAATTCCCGGTACATCCCTTTTGCAGTGTTCACCGCCCTGTGCGAGACGATCCCCAGGAGCCCCAGCATCGGTATCTCCTTCATATCGCATTGGATCATAGATCTTTCCTCCCTTTCATGTTTCTCCGGCTTTGGGTAATATCACGGGGATATCCACTGTGCCGCTTCCTCCGGAACAATTATTGATTAGTTAGGTAACTAAACTATATATTAGTATTATTACACAATAAAATCAATCATATTATTTATATTTCACAATTTATTCATAATTTACTACAATTTTTAATTAGTCATATAAAAAATCTCCGCGGAGTATCCGCGGAGACAAACTCTAAGTCTGAACCATTCTTATCCCTTCTGCCTGTCAGGCTGTATCGTCCTGACGCTGATCCCGTTTACCTCGATGTGGTCGTCCACGGGGATGACCAGGCACTGCCTTCCGTCAATGATCCTCGTCTCCACCAGATCTGCCCTGTCCGGGTTCACTCTGATGACTACATCCGGGGTCTCGATGTTGAACTTCCTCGTTTCCGCGATATTGGACGCCAGCAGGGACGCCTTTTCCCCTGCATTCTCCTCAAAATTGCGGTCAAAGCTTTCCATCTTTTCCGCGTCCACGCCGCTCTGCTCGAAGATCTTTTTGATCTCTGTCTTATCAAGTGCCAGCGGCTCCGGCTCTTCCTTATGCTCTTCGATCAGGTCATTGAGCGTCTCGTGGATATTTCGGACGGTCTCATAGTCCCCGTCCTCGCCCAGCGTATCCTCGATGATCATCTGGAATGTCTCCTTCTGCGTATCCGCGGACATCGGCATCTTTGCTCCCAGAAGTTGATCGATCATCTCCGGCTGCAGGTCCTCGGATTTTTTTGTACAGTAGAGCACACTGTGCAGGTCCGTGCTCCTGTCATTAAACGCCGGGAAGAGGAATCCTTTGGACGGCACGTCCACGATCCAGTCGCGGATCCGGTCCTGGATCCGGTTGTCTTCCGCGTTGTAGCTCAGTCCCGCCCTGGAGAGCGACACCGGGCAAATGCTCATGAGCAGGTACTCATACACCTCGTCCGATGCGTCGAACATCTCCAGCCCGTCCGATGATTTCCCCGGGATATCGTACATGGCATGGATCAGGATGATATAATAATTTTCCGCATAATCGTATGTAGCGATGACTTTGTCGTAGAACTCCTCCAGGAGCATATCATCTTCCAGCTTACTGTCCCTGAGCTTCAGGAGAAATTCCTGCGTCCCGCCCGGCATCTCCGCATCCAGCGGGAATTCCAGGTTCAGCATATTTTTCCCCACGGTTCCTGACAGAGTCTTTTTGAAAATATCAAAATATTTAAACGCTTCTTCTTCCGGGAGCGAAAGGAACGCGTCCTTTGATTCCATCTTTTTCGTCTTTTCATGGTCCACATAGCAGCCGCAGATCCTGGTGATCGCGCAGTTTGCCGGTGTGAACTGCTTTCTGATCTCAAGTATTTCTTTCTTATTCATTATTTACATTCCTCTTTTCTATAAAAAGTCAAAACCCCCGGTGCGCGGCAGCCTTCCGGGAGCCTGTCCGTACATTAGCTACTATACCATTTTATGCCCGAAAAATCGAGAGGAACATTTTCTCCGGGGAGTCTCCGGGCAGCCTGAGACTTTCATTGAGACTTTCAAAACTGTAAGTGTACTTTCTCTCTTCCATTGATATAATGGCCTTGATCCCGGAACGATACGTTCCGCCCGGCAGTGTTTCTGTCCGTTTCCCGGGACGGACTGTATCTGCCCGGAGTACTTTGCAAAACCTGAAAACATCCGGAAAGGAAGGGACTTCATATGGAACAGACACAGAAAGCATCTGCTCAGAAAACGCCCGGCCGGCAGGCGGAAGGGCAGCCGATCCTGAGGCTTGAGCGCGTGAAAAAATATTATGGGAACCACGGGAATATCACAAAGGCCGTGGACGGCATTTCCCTGCATATCAGCAAAGGCGAATTCACAGCAGTCATGGGAGCAAGCGGCTCAGGGAAGACGACACTTCTAAACTGCATCGCAGCCATCGACAGTGTCACCAGCGGACACATTTTCGTCAGCGGAAAGGACATCACCGCTGTCCGCGAGCGCGACCTGGCGGATTTTCGCAGGGAGAACCTCGGATTTATCTTCCAGGACTTTCATCTCCTGGACACGCTGACCATCGGGGAGAATATTTCTATGGCGCAGATCATCAGCGGCGCCCCGCCGGAAGCCATTGACCGCAGGGTGCGGGATATCGCCGGGAAGCTGGGGATCAGCGGCATCCTGGAGAAGTTCCCTTGCGAGGTATCCGGCGGGCAGAAACAACGCTGCGCCTGTGCCCGCGCGCTGATCAACGAGCCAAAGCTGATCCTTGCCGACGAGCCCACCAGCGCTCTGGACTCCAGGTCTTCCCGTCTCCTGCTCGAGACCATGGCATCCATCAATGAAAAACTGGGAGCCACTATCCTCATGGTCACCCATGATCCTTTCTGCGCTTCCTTCTGCGGGCGCATCCTTGTCCTGAAAGACGGGAAGATCTTTACCGAGATACGCAGGGACGGGAAGACCCGGAAGGAATTTTTCACAGAAATCCTCGATATCCTGACTCTGCTGGGAGGTGACACGGGAAATGTTATATAAACTTGCCTTTCGGAATGCAAAGAGAAGCCTGAGCGACTATGCGGTTTACCTCATTACAGTCACCCTCTCCTTCTCCCTGATGTTCTCCTTCGGGCTTGTGGCATCATCGGACGCGATCACAGGCCTGTCTGAAGGGATGAACACCTTCCAGACGGTTCTGGATTTTATCAATATCATCATCCTCTTTGTGATCTGCTTTCTCATCAATTATACGACAAAATTCATGTTCACAAAGCGGAGCCGGGAATTCGGCATGTATCTTCTTCTTGGCATACGCCGCGGCAGGGTCATCCTTATGTTCCTGACAGAGATCCTGCTGCTCGGCCTCTTTGCCCTGGCGCTGTCTTTCCCCATCGGATTCCTGGTCAGCCAGGTCATCTCCATAGTCATAGTCCGCGCCTTTGAGATCCCGGAAGTGATCTTCATCACGTTCCGCGCTGCTCCCGCCGGAACACTCCTCCTCTGCTTTGCCGCTGTCTTCCTTCTCGTCCTCGTGAACATGACAGGGAAAATGGGGCGCATCTCCATCCGCGGATTTCTCGATATGGAGAAAAAGAATGAGGAAAAAATGCTGCGCTCATCCCGGAAACGGAATCTCCTCTTCTGCGTCAGCCTGCTCCTGGGTGTCCTGGGCTTTCTTGTGTGGAACTCTCAGTTCAGTCTGGACGCGGGCTCCGATCAGAGCGTCATGTACTGGCTCATGCTCGGCATCCTCCTATTCATCCTGAGCATATACGGAGTCTCTGTCACTGCGGGAGACATGCTGCTCACGCTGGTCCTGCGGAAGAGATCCCTTAAATATACAGGAGACCACCTTTTCATCGCAAGGACATTTTCCTCGAAAGTGCGCAGCATGAGCATTACCATGGGGACGCTTTCCATGCTCGTGGTGCTCACACTCCTCGCCCTGAATGTCTCTTATCTCAACCAGGGGATGTCAGGATATCTCCTGGAACTGGAATCACCGTATGACATCCAGGTTTTTGACGATCCTGAGGACAGGGAGATCCTCAGCGATTATATTGCTCTCGCGGAGGAAGACTATACGGTCCGCTCATCTTATCTTTTTGATGTATACAAAGATCCGGGGATGCATCTTCAGCCCATTGTCAGCGTGCCGGGCTCCAACATAGATTTTGATACCGTCATCAGCCTGGGCACATACAATGAGCTGCTGAAGCTCCAGGGGCTTTCCCCGGTCTCCCTGGAAGAGGATGGATACCTCATCCTCACAGACCGCCAGCTGATCCCGCGCTTTGAAGAAGCAGAAAAGGATCTCAGCACGCTCACTCTGGCCGACGGCACATCCTTAAGACTGAAAGGGATCACAGATAGTGGGTACTGGCTGACCCTCACAGGCCTCACCAGCTTCGTCGCTGTCTATCCCGACCGGTATGTGCAGGATCTTGAGCCTGCAGAGAGTCACCTGGTCATCGATACCGTGGAAGAGACCTCTGCTGATCTCAAGAAAAAGATCACGGACGAAATGTCCTGGCATCTCACGTATACCGATGAGTCCGGGGACACGGTAGATCAAAACTACAAAGTCACTGTGCGGGGGCAGATCGTCGAGGAGGGGAACAGTATGCTCGCTATCGTCTCCTCCCTCTGCCTGTACCTTGCCTTTATCTTCCTGTCCACCGCGGGCACGATCCTGGCAGTCCAGGCCTTAAGCGACTCCTCCCGGCACAAATACCGCTACACTGTCCTTAGCCGGCTTGGCGTCAGCGGCAGCAGCCTCTGCCGTACGGTCGGCAGGCAGCTCCTCATCCTGTTCGGCCTGCCGGTGGTGTACCCGGTGCTCATCACGTTTCTGTGCATGTTCTCCATAAACCGGCTGTACAGCATATTCCTCAGCAGCAGGTGGGTATACCTGGAGTATTTCCTGGCAGGGCTCGGCATCTTCCTGCTGGTGTATCTGATCTACTTTATCGCCACGGCTAACTTGAAATTTTAAATTCCAGTGCAGAGTTAAATTCCACAGGGGTTTAAAAATTCCACGTTTTTAAAAGATT
>CALWDM010000041.1 GCA_944376695.1 uncultured Mediterraneibacter sp.
AAAAGTAACAAAAGGAAACCCCTAACCCCTCATGATTGAGGGGCAGGGGAGCTGAATAGGCGAAGCCTATTTTTTATTCAAGGTGAATAACAAAAGTTTTTTAGATATGTTGATTTTGCTGAAGGTATATGCTATCATACCTATAGGCAAAATGATATAACTGTTCATTAAGAGCAACGAAAACCCCAGAGAAGGCAGTCTCTGGGGTTTTCTATGCCGTTTTAACGAATGGCTTATGTCCGAGGCCAGTTACCGTTTAATCATCGCTGTCTAACCATTTGATGATGTAGTGGCAGGCTACACCAGCCGCAACAGGGACTAGAAATGATATAACTATGTTCATTAAAAGCACCCCCTTCCTTTACCGGTATAGGGGCGGTAACGCTGTAAATTATAGCATGAGAATTATAGGAATACAACAACCATATCTAATCGAATAAGCACGCTTGCCGGGCCAACCCGCCGTCCTGTCAGGAACCATTGTGGAAGACAATGAAAGAAAAGAATGTAACGACCTATACCCTCATTTATAAAAAGGATTTAGCCCATATACGATTAACAATCTGAAGCATAATGAAAGTTGTTTCAAAGCTTTGTCAAGCTGGAGTAAAGAAGGAGGAAGAAAGTGAAAAAATACTTGCAATTATATTTTGCATATGGTAATATAAACAACGGTCACTGTTCAGCGGTGACCGCATATGGCCCCGTGGTCAAGCGGTTAAGACATCGCCCTTTCACGGCGGTAACACGGGTTCGATTCCCGTCGGGGTCAGTAGCACGTAAGCGACCAAAAGACGGTCGCTAAGTGCTCATACTCGATCGCCTTGTAAGCTCGAGAGGACCTCGCTAACGGCGGCGATATGGATCGCACGTAAGCGACCAAAGGACGGTCGCTAAGTGCTCATACTCGATCGCCTTGTAAGCTCGAGAGGACCTCGCTAACGGCGGCGATATGGATCGCACGTAAGCGACCAAAAGACGGTCGCTAAGTGCTCATACTCAGGCGCAGTAGCCAAGTGGTAAGGCGTGGGACTGCAACTCCCTGATCACCGGTTCAAATCCGATCTGCGCCTCTTGCAGGGTACCCTGAAATACTTGATTTTCAAGCATTTCGGGGTACTTTTCTTTCATCGTACAAAGTTGTACAGTCCGCAAATACGCTGTTTATGTTAATATTTGGGACTAATGGGAAACTTAAAAAGAACAGTGTTTGACAAGATAAGTTTGTTTTGCTAAAATAAGAATAGAAAAAGGCACTACCGATAAGCGGTTAGTCCAAAAATTGTTTAGTTACAAAAAAGTAACCGTACACTTTTGGGGAAGGGCGGTTACTTTTTTGTATGATTTATATATGCGACTAATATTGTTACAATGATACTAAGTATCATTAATACAATAGAGAGCATTTCAAAATCACTCATAAGTCTGCCCTCCTTTCCCAGATTTCTCTTTGCAGAGATTTCTATGTAATCAGAGGGTTCAGTCCCTCCGCAGAAGGACTAACCGCCTGCCGTTTTTCTGATAGTGCCTGATTTATTCTAGCAAAAATAACATTTTCTGACAAGGCAAAATGCAGGTTTTGAAAACTATATTTAAGAAGTGGTTCAAATCCGATCTGCGCCTCTTGCAGGACAATACCGCAGGATTATCTGAGAGAGATGGTCCTGCGGTATTGTCTTTTTCTGTGACACAGCGGGACTGCATTTCCCCGTGCGCGCCAGATATTTTTATTTACGGTCTTGACGGACAGTGTTATAATGTCAATACTGACAATCAACAACGGAGGAGTTACTTAGATATGGAATTAACGACGATTCGGGAATTATTTAAGAACAGAGAACAGTATCTGGATCAGAAGGTGACGGCCGGCGGCTGGGTGCGCAGCATCCGCGATTCGAAGACGTTTGGATTTATCGTATTAAATGACGGTTCTTTCTTTGAGACGCTGCAGGTCGTATATCACGATAAGATGGAGAACTTCGCTGAGGTTTCCAAACTGAACGTAGGGGCAGCGGTCATCGTGACCGGGACTCTGGTGGCGACGCCTCAGGCAAAGCAGCCTTTTGAGATCCAGGCAGATAAAGTGGAGATTGAGGGAGCTTCTGCTCCAGATTATCCGCTGCAGAAGAAACGTCATAGTTTTGAATATCTCAGGACGATTTCTCATCTCCGTCCCAGGACGAATACGTTTCAGGCAGTATTCCGTGTGCGTTCACTGGCGGCTTACGCGATCCATAAGTTCTTCCAGGAGAGGGGCTTTGTGTATGTGCACACTCCGCTGATTACGGGAAGTGACTGCGAGGGAGCGGGGGAAATGTTCCGCGTGACCACCCTTGATATGGAAAATGTCCCGAGGAATGCGGACGGAACCGTGGACTATACTCAGGATTTCTTCGGGAAAGAGACGAGCCTGACCGTGAGCGGTCAGTTAAACGGCGAGACATATGCTCAGGCATTCCGCAGTATCTACACATTCGGCCCTACGTTCCGGGCGGAGAACTCAAATACAACGAGACATGCCGCTGAATTTTGGATGATCGAGCCGGAGATCGCATTCGCGGATCTGGAAGATGATATGGATCTGGCGGAGGCAATGCTCAAATATGTGATCCGCTATGTGCTTGAGAACGCGCCGGAGGAGATGAACTTCTTTAATTCTTTCGTGGACAGGGGGCTTCTGGACAGGCTGAACAACGTGGCGGACTCCGATTTCGCCAGGGTGACTTACACGGAAGCCATTGAGATTCTGGAGAAGAACAATGACAAATTTGAATATCAAGTGTCCTGGGGATGCGACCTGCAGACAGAGCATGAGCGCTATCTGACGGAACAGATTTATAAGCGCCCGGTTTTTGTGACTGATTATCCGAAGGAGATCAAGGCGTTCTATATGAAACAGAATGATGACGGGAAGACTGTCGCGGCAGTGGACTGCCTTGTGCCGGGGATCGGCGAGATCATCGGAGGAAGCCAGAGGGAGGACGACTATGACAAACTCCTGAGCCGCATGAATGAGCTGGGTTTAAAGGAAGAGGATTATGATTTCTATCTTGACCTGAGAAAGTATGGCTCCACGAGACATGCGGGATTCGGGCTCGGCTTTGAGCGGTGCGTGATGTATCTGACAGGAATGTCAAATATCCGTGATGTGATCCCGTTCCCGAGGACAGTAAATAACTGTGAATTATGATCCGTATGATGGATGTGTGCGGCTGCATGACAGATGGACACAGGCTGAGGCGAAGGCCGCGGGCGTCAGGAGAGAGCGCAGCAGCGATTCAGGTATGACACACAAACACAGGAGGGCGTGACATTTCAGATGTGGCGTCCTTTTATGGTTTCGCAGGTCTGACTTTGGCGGACTGTATCAGCCAGAGGGGCGGACAGGCAGGAGGCGGAGCATGAAATTTATCCATATCGCGGACGTGCATCTGGGCGCACAGCCGGATGCGGGCCCGCTGTACAGTGAAAACAGACAGCAGGAGCTGTGGAATACTTTTGAACATGTGATCCATATATGCGAGGAAGAGCAGATGGATCTTCTTCTTATAGCCGGGGATCTGTTCCACCGGCAGCCCCTGCTGAGGGAACTGAAGGAAGTGGATCATCTCTTCTCCACCATGACCCGGACAAAGGTGGCGCTCATAGCAGGCAATCACGACTATATCCGCCGGGATTCTTATTATCGGACATTTGAGTGGAGCGACAATGTGCATCCGCTTTTCGGAGAGGAGCTGGAGTACGCGGATTTTCCCGGGCTGGATACTGCTGTGTACGGGTTCAGCTATCACAGCAGGGAGATCCGGGAGCCGAGGTATGACGGAATAACATCGGGGCGGGTGGAGCCGATCGAGATCCTTCTCGCCCACGGAGGGGACCAGAAACATATCCCGATCGATATAAGGGCTCTGTCCTCCTCCGGGTTCGATTATATTGCGCTGGGGCATATTCATAAGCCCCGGGCAATGGAGAAGGACCGTATCATTTATGCAGGAGCGCTGGAACCCGTGGATCGGAATGATACGGGACCGCACGGCTATATCAGGGGAGAAATTACAGAGTCCGGAGTCAGGACCCGGTGGATCCCATGCGCGTGCAGAGAGTATGTACACCTGGAACTACCGGTAGAGCAATCGGATACAGATGGAAGTGTAAGAGAAAGAATAAGGAAATGTATTTTGGAGAAAGGAAATCAAAATATTTACAAAATAACTTTGTATGGAAAAAGAGACGCGGATATCAGTTTTGATATAAAAAGAATAGCCGGACTGGGAAATATTCTGGAGGCAGTGGATGAGACTTCGCCGGCATATGATCTGCGGCGGCTGCTGGAAGAAAACAGGGACAATCTTCTGGGGAAATACATCGCCCGGTTCGCCGGCTGTGAGGAGGGCAGCCCTGAGTACGAGGCGCTCTGCGAGGGTGTGGACGCTCTTCTCGCCAGCCGGGGGTGAGGCAGGTGCGCTCACAGTAAAAGACAGGTCAGAGGGAGCAGGCATGGTAATCAGAGAATTATATATTAAAAATTTCGGGAAATTTACAGAACGGCACTTTTATCTGGAGGATGGCGTGCAGGTCATATCCGGGGAAAATGAATTCGGCAAATCCACTCTCCATGCTTTTATCCGCGCCATGCTTTTCGGGCTGGAACGGGGGCGGGGGCGCGCCGCGGCAAAGGATACGTTTACCCGCTGTGAGCCGTGGGAAAATCCCGGATACTATGCCGGCGTCATGCGATTTACATGCGGGGGACGTAATTTCAGGCTGGAGCGGAATTTTGCCAGGTCAGTGCAGCGGGCGTCGCTTGTCTGTGAGGACGACGGGGAGGAATTATCTCTGGAGCACGGGGATCTGGATATGCTGCTGGGAGGAATGTCTCCGGGGCTTTTTGACAGCACTGTGTCCGTGGGACAGCTTCAGGCGCAGCCGGGGCAGGAACTCTACGAGGCGCTGGAAAACCGGGCTGTTAATTATTTTGAGACCGGAAGCGGAGAGATCGATATTGCATCCGCGTTTCGGCTCCTCAGGGAAAAACAGCGCAGCGCGGAGCGGGAAGTCAGGGAGCAGGAGGCTGCCCGGGAGGCAGAGCAGGACAGGATCCGTATGGAATGCCAGTATCTGGAAGAAGACATGCGGACGCTTCAGGATGAATACGCGGAAAAGAAAATCCATCTGGAAAAACTGCGGGCACAGGAGGGCGCAGGATCAGGGGATATGCCGGAAAAAAGCCGGCTTTCGGTGAGGGAAGCTGCCGGCGCAGGCGGAGCCGGGATACCCGGACCGGGGAAGCTGATTCTTATGGGAACTGCGGGAATGCTGGCCGGCGCCGCAGGATTTCTGTGGAGTTTGTTTCTGAAGTCGTCTGCTGTTCCGATGCTTTCGCCGGAGCCTTTTGCCGGGATATCCGCCGCGATCGCGGCAGCGGGCCTTCTTCTTCTGGCAGCGGGTATCGCGGGAACGGTCCGGGGAAAGAGCCGCGGAGTGAAAGAGGAAGCCGCGGGGAAGAAAGCACAGCCAAAGCCGGGGGATGTACAGATGCAGGATGAGGAAAGAAGGCTCCAGGGAGAAATGGACCATATCCGATCTGCCTGGAAAGAAAAGGAAATCCGCTGTGCAAACCTTCGGGAACAGTGTGAGGAGCAGGAAGACAGCGATACACTGAAGAATCTGTACAGACGGCAGCAGGCGCTTGCGCTGGCGGAAGAAACGCTTAAGAAGACAGCGGCAGAAATGGGAGACTGGACTTCAGGAGTGCTTGTCAGGCGGGCTTCTGAGATCTTCTCAGCCGTCACGGATGGAGCTTACCGGTGGATTCGGATCGATGGGGACAGGCATCTGTCCGTATGGGACGGGGCCAGGAGTATCCCGGCAGATCGCCTGAGCCGCGGGACGGTCGAGCAGCTTTATCTCGCGGTGCGCCTGGCGGCGGCAGATATCCTGCTGGAGGAGCCGGTACCGCTGCTCCTGGACGATGTGTTCGCGTTTTATGATGACAAAAGGCTGGAGTCTGCATTAAAGTGGTTGAGCAGTCAGGAAAAACAGGTTATAATATTTACCTGTCACAAGAGAGAAGAAGAGATAGTAAAGAGGTTCGTTTACTCATGAAGATAGAATTGCCAGGGAAAGTAAAGATGATCATTAATAATCTGCAGCTCCACGGGTATGAAGCGTTCGCCGTGGGCGGGTGCGTGCGGGATTCCATCCTTGCGAGGCGGCCGGAGGACTGGGATATCACTACGTCCGCCCGTCCGGAAGAGATCAAGAGGCTCTTCCGCAGAACAGTGGATACAGGGATCGAACACGGGACGGTCACCGTTCTCATCGGAAAGGATTCCTTTGAAGTGACGACATACCGGGTGGACGGGGCATACGAGGATGGCAGACATCCCTCGGAGGTGCATTTTACAAGCCGGCTGGAAGAGGATTTGCAGCGCAGGGATTTTACGATCAATGCTATGGCTTATAACGATGAAGTCCGCCTGGTAGATCTGTTCGGAGGGATGAAAGATTTGAACCGCCATCTGATTCGGTGTGTGGGCGACCCCGGGGAACGCTTCTCAGAGGATGCTCTGCGGATCCTGCGGGCGGTTCGTTTTTCCGCGCAGCTTAACTTCCCGATCGAGGCGGAGACTGCACAGGCAGTGAGGGAACTTGCCCCCACACTGGAAAAGATCAGCGCGGAGAGGATCCGGACGGAGCTTGTAAAGCTGCTTGTATCTCCTCATCCGGAGAGGATACAGGATGCGTATGAGCTGGGGATCACAAAGGTGATCCTGCCGGAGTGGGACGCCCTGGTCGGAGTGGAGCAGAATACGCCCCATCATAAATACGATGTGGCCCAGCACACCCTGCGCGCCCTGAAGAATGTGAAGCGGGACAGGATCCTCCGCCTTACCATGCTGTTTCACGACATGGGAAAACCGGCAATGCGCACTACGGATGAGAACGGGAGAGATCATTTCAAAGGCCATGCCCCTGTCAGCGAAGAGATTGCCCGAAAGGTCATGCGGCGGCTGAAGTTTGACAATGACACTGCGAAAAAAGTGTGCAGGCTTGTGTGTTATCATGACTATCGGGTGGAGGCAACCCCGAAGAATGTGCGGCGTGCGATGAACCGCATTGGAATCGAATTGTTTCCGTATTATCTCGCGGTGCGTATGGCGGACGCGAAGGCGCAGAGTACGTATATGCGCCGGGAGAAGATCGAGAATATCATAGCGATGCGTCAGCTTTACCAGCAGGCGCTTCTGAACGGCGATTGTGTCACTCTGCGCCAGCTTGCGGTGGGAGGCAGAGAGCTTATGGAGCTGGGAATGCAGCCGGGAAGAGAACTGGGCAGTATGCTGGGCGAGCTTTTGGAATATGTGATCGATGACCCGGAGAGAAATAAAAAAGAAATACTCTGTGCTTATGTAAAAGAAAAACTCAGTCAGTAATCATACTTGGACCGACTCCTTCATAGATTAGAATAACAGTTCAGGTGTGTCCGGCCTGGAAAAGCTGAACAGGCGGGATGCACCCGGCTGACGTGATCAAAGAGTGTCTGACAGGGGGCGGCTATGAGAGAGGAATATGAGCTGGAAGTATTGGAACAGTATAATATAGAAGTAAAAGGCACCCGAAGGATAAGGGGTGCGTTTTTTTGCGATACAAATGAAGGGACGATGCTGCTGAAAGAAACTAAGATATCAGCGCGGCGGGCCCCCGCCTTGTTTGAGGCGCTCAGTGGGATCGAGAAGAGAGGAAATGTAAAAGTTGACACGCCGGTATTTACAAGAGACGGGGAATTGCTTGTCACTTCCCGGGAAGGCACGGTCTATATGCTGAAAAGATGGTATGAGGGGAGAGAGTGCGATATCCGGCAGGAGGGGGAACTCCTGAGGGCGGCAGGGCAGCTTGCTCTGATTCACCGGGAGCTGGATGCCGTCTCTGACGCACAGAAATCCGAGTGCCTGTCAGAGATGTTCCCCCGGAAAAAGAGTCCGCTGGAGGAGATCATGCGGCATAACCGTGAACTGAAAAAGGTGCGTTCATTTATCCGGGGGCGGGTTGCCAAGAATGAGTTCGAATACCTCTATCTTGAAAGCTTTGAGAAAATGTATGGTATGGCGGAAAAGGTTCTGCAGAAGATGGAACGCTCAGGGTGTGAGAACTTATATAAGGAGAGTATGAGGAGAGGAGCCCTGGCACATGGAGACTACAATTATCATAATATTCTGATATTAAGAGATGGGATGGCAGTAACGGGATTTGAACGCATGTGCTCGGATATCCAAATGCATGATTTGTATTATTTTATGAGAAAAGCAATGGAAAAACATTATTGGAAACAAAAAACAGGACAAAAATTGCTTGAAGCATATGAGGAAGCGCGCCCGCTCCGGCCGCAGGAGAGAGAATATCTGGGGCTTTTCCTGGCATATCCCGAGAAATACTGGAAGGCAGCGGGAAATTATTACCGGTCAAATAAGGCGTGGCTGCCTGAAAAATGTGTAGAAAAACTGAGGCTTTCTGTACGTCAGGCTGAAGAAAAACAGCATTTTCTGGAGGAAGTATTTTCTTTAAATATCTAGCAGAGTTTTGTTGCTGTACGGTACGAATCATGGTATATTAGAACTGGATTTCTCTGTGATTTTACACAAAAAAATCTATAAAAAGACAGTAGGAGTGGTAAGATGTATCAGGAAGAGTATAAGCGCTGGATGGCGGCAGATCTGGAAGACGCGGATTTGAAACCGGAGCTGGCTAAGATCGAAGGAAAAGACGAGGAGATCAGGGAACGTTTTGCGGTGGCGCTGAAATTCGGCACAGCGGGACTTCGCGGCGTGCTCGGCGCGGGAACGAATCGTATGAATATTTATGTCGTGCGCCAGGCAACACAGGGACTTGCAAACTGGGTAAAAACCCAGGGAGGGACGCAGACCGTGGCGATCAGCTACGACAGCCGCCTGAAGAGCGATGTATTTGCCAGAACAGCGGCGGGAGTGCTGGCGGCAAACGGCATAAAGGTAAGAATTTATGATGCTCTGATGCCCGTGCCCGCGCTTTCTTTTGCTACGCGCTATTATAACTGCAACGCCGGGATCATGGTGACTGCTTCCCATAATCCTGCAAAATACAACGGATACAAGGCATACGGCCCGGACGGGTGCCAGATGACGGACGACGCGGCGGCGGTCGTGTATGAGGAAATCCTGAAGACAGACGTTCTGACAGGAGCAAAATATATATCCTTTGCGCAGGGAGTTGAGGAAGGGCTTATCCGCTTTGTGGGCGATGACTGCAAGAGGGCGCTTTATGACGCGATCGAGGCATGTCAGGTGCGTCCGGGGCTGTGCAGAACCGCGGGACTGAAACTGGTGTACAGCCCGCTGAACGGTTCCGGGCTTGTGCCGGTCACACAGATCCTGAAGGAGATCGGGGTGACGGATATCACCATTGTTCCGGATCAGGAATATCCAAACGGCTATTTTACGACCTGCAGCTATCCGAACCCGGAAATTTTTGAGGCGCTTGAACAGGGGCTGGACCTGGCGAAAGAGACAGGGGCTGACCTGCTGCTGGCCACAGACCCGGACGCGGATCGTGTGGGCATTGCCATGAGGTGTCCGGACGGCTCTTATGAGCTGGTCAGCGGAAATGAAGTGGGCGTGCTGCTTCTTGATTATATCTGCGCCGGGCGGATTGAGAAGGGAACCATGCCGGAAAATCCGGTGGCAGTGAAATCGATTGTATCCACACCTCTCGCCGGTGCGGTTGCGGAACACTATGGGGTAGAGCTCAGGAGCGTACTGACAGGATTTAAGTGGATCGGCGACCAGATCGCGCAGCTGGAGCAGGCTGGAGAAGCGGACCGTTTTATCTTCGGATTCGAGGAGAGTTACGGATATCTTGCAGGACCGTATGTACGGGACAAGGACGCGGTCGTCGGCTCTATGCTGATCTGTGAGATGGCCGCGTATTACAGGAGTATTGGAAGTTCTGTAAAGCAGAGGCTGGAAGAGATCTACGCGCAGTACGGACGTTACCTCAATAAGGTAGACAGTTTTGAATTTCCGGGATTGAGCGGGATGGACAAGATGACGGGGATTATGGAGAAACTCCGGGAGAAGCCGCTGAAAGAGATTGCCGGATACAGGGTGGCGTCGGCGACGGATTATGAGAAACCGGAGGAGACAGGGCTTCCGGCCGCAAATGTGCTGATCTATAAGCTGGAGAACAATGAGACTGTAATTATCCGTCCGTCCGGCACAGAACCGAAGATCAAAATCTATTACACAACGCTGGGGAAAGATCTGGCTGAGGCGCAGGCTGAAAAAGAGAGGCTTGCTGAAGCGCTGAAACCTGTTTTGGGTTAAACTAAGACATACAGAGGAAATAAGCCGTAAAAACACTGAAAAATCTTGACAAAGCCCGGTGAAACCGTTATAACAGTACATAAAGGCGGAATTATGCGGACGACGAGACATGTTCCCCTTTAAAAAATCAGTAAAATTGTATGCAGGTACAATAAAGAGGAGGATTTACCTATGAACAAAACAGAACTTATCGCAGCAATCGCAGAGAAAGCAGAAATTTCCAAGAAAGACTCTGAAAAAGCTTTGAAGGCTTTTATCGACGTTGTTACAGAACAGCTCAAAAAAGACGATAAAGTTCAGCTCGTAGGCTTCGGGACATTCGAGGTAAGCAAGAGAGCGGCAAGAGAAGGAAGAAACCCGCAGACAGGACAGACGATGAAGATCGATGCCTGCAAGGCTCCGAAATTCAAAGCTGGAAAAGCATTAAAGGATGCAATCAACTAATCTTGTCTTGCACCTGAGATAAAAGAATGGACAGGCACTTGCGATGCAGAGAAAGCGTCGCAGGTGCTTTTTGTGCTTACTGCGGAGAAAATAAGGCTCCGCACAGTGTATGCAGTATGCAGCAGCGGATCAACTGAAGAGGGAGGAGGGAAAGCGTATGCGTCTGGACAAATTTTTGAAAGTATCCCGTCTCATCAAGCGGCGGACTGTGGCCAATGAGGCCTGTGACGCAGGGCGTGTCATGGTAAACGGCAGACCGGCAAAGGCGTCCGTGCAGGTGAAGCCGGGAGATGTGATCGAGATCGGATTTGGAACAAAAAGCGTGAAGGCGGAAGTGCTTGACGTACAGGAAACGACCAGAAAGGAGCAGGCAAAAGATCTGTTCAAATATCTTGAGGAATAAATGAAGGCTGTCTCTCATATATTTAAAAGCAGAGTGGGAGGGAGTGCGGATGGAAGAACAGCGTATCGCGAAGACACATAAACTGGTGGTCAGCAACAGGAAGACAGCCACAGTGACAGGGGTGCTGGACGTCCTTTCTTTTGACCTGAATGAGATCCTGCTGGAGACAGAACAGGGTATGCTGATGGTCAAAGGCACAGATCTGCATGTGAACAGACTCAGTGTGGAAAAAGGCGAGGTCGATCTCTCGGGGAGTATTGACAGCATTGCTTATTCTGATATTTCACAGTCTGCGGGAAAGACTGCGGAAAGCTTCCTGTCAAAACTGTTTAAGTAGGCTGACATGATACTCGGGATCGGGACGGAAGCAGGCGTTTTTCTCTATGCCGGGCTGTCGGGTATGACTGTGATGTTTGCCTATGAGCTCCTCTCCTGCATCAGAAAGCTGTTCCCTCACAGTCCCTGGATAGTCGGGGCGGAGGATCTGATTTTCTGGATGGCTGCCAGCGCTTTTATTTTCAGCAGAATGTATGAGACTACGTTTGGGAGTATCCGGTGGTTTTTTCTGCTCGGTCTGACAGCAGGCGCCGCGGCAGGGTATATGCTGAAAAGACTGGGCATTCAGGCGGGAAGAAAAATCAGCGGTGCGCTGCGCCGGGAAAAAAGAAAAAAATAAATCCTTGAAAAAAGATGAAAAACCATATAAAATATTCTTTGAAATTGGGGAGCATAAATTACAAATCGATAAGCAGGGTGATTATGAATGAATAACTCGCGGCAGAAGAAATCAGCAAGAAGGCCGGAAAGAAGGAAAAGTCCCAGACTCAGGCAGCATAAGAGGAGCATTCTTATGATTTGCATGGTTCTGGTGATCCTGTCGGGCGTGCTCGCAGTCAGCTCGGTAAAGCTGAATGCGAAGAATGCGCAGTATAAGGCGCAGGAAGAGGAGCTTGAAGCTCAGATCAGGGAAGAAGAGCAGCGGGCGGAAGAAGTAAAAGAGTTTGAAGAATACGTTAAGACAGATGATTACATCAGGGATACTGCGGAAGAAAAGCTGGATCTGGTGGATCCCGGTGAGATCCTGTTCAGGCCGGCGCAGTAAGCGCTTCCAGAGACAGCGATCAATACAGGACAAGGGTACGAATGAAGACTTCGGGAAGGATTTCCCGGGGTCTTTTTTATCCACAGGAGATCCTGTCTTTATTTTAGATAACAGGGAGCAGGGCAGAAAGGAAGAGAAGAGTATGAATGAGGGACAGGCGCTGCACGGCAGCCCATATGTAGAACAAATTGAAAAATTCGCACATTCACTGAGGCAGCTCTCCCGCACATTTCTGGGACTGGAGGAAAAGCGCCAGGCGTTCTCATCGGAAGAGATCGAGGAGATTTTTACAGGAGTGAGGGAGCGTGTGTGCGAAAAATGCGAGAAATGCAGCTGGTGCTGGGGAGAGAATTTCGTGCATACATACCAGATGGGATATGACGTACTTTCGGCAGTGGACAAGTACGGAAACGAGCTGAATACGGAGACAAAGCGGAAGCTGATGCAGAGGTGCATCATGGCTCCCAGATTTCTGAGGGAGACGCTGGAAGGGTTTCACGGGGCGCGGCAGAATATTATCTGGGTGAACAGGATCGCCAGGAGCAGGGAGAGCTGCGCGATCCAGCTTGACACTTTCGCGGACATGATGCAGCACACGGCAAAGGAGCTGGAGGACAGCATTTTTACCGATGAGCGTCTGGAAAAAAAGATCACGGCGGTGCTGCGGAAAAAGGACATCCGTGTGCTGTATACATATTTTTTTATGAATGGAGACGGTAAATATGAGATCCATGTGACCGCCCGGAGCATGAAAAAGGAGAAGATCCCGGTGAAAGAGGTGGTGCGGGCTGTGTCTGAGGCGGCTGGGAAAAAATTTATCCTGCCCGGAGACAGCGCGCAGATGCTTGGTTCAAGATATATGACAGTTGTGTGCAAAGAGGGACCTGCATTTTATACGATGCAGGGGACGGCGCGGATCGGGAAGGGATGCGCCAATATCTCGGGAGATAATTTCTCCATGATGGACATGTCCGGAGGAAGACGGGGGGTGGTCCTCTCGGACGGAATGGGCTCCGGAGAGGATGCCTGCCGGGAGAGTACGCTGGTTATTGAGCTGCTGGAAGAGCTGCTGGCAGCAGGATTCCCGGAAAAGACAGCGATCCAGATGATTAATACAACCCTGGTCATGGGGCGGGAGGAGATTCATTATTCTACGGTGGATATGACCGTGTTTGACCTGTATACGGGTGAGTGCGAGATCATAAAGGCAGGAGCGTCCTCCACATTTATAAAGAAAAAAGACAGTGTGGAGCACTTAAGCTCCACCAGCCTGCCGATCGGTGTGATGAACCGTATAGAGATCGACTCTGTGAAGCGGAAGCTGGAGGACGGAGATTTTGTGATCATGGTGACAGACGGAGTGCTGGACGCTCTGCCGGTAGGAGAGCAGGATATCCTGCTGGAGACGATCATACAGGGGAGTTCCATTTCCAACCCGAGAGAGATGGCGCACCACATACTGGAGCAGGTGCTTGCATGGACGGGGAAAGAGCCGGCGGATGATATGACCGTGATGGCGGTGGGAGTCTGGGAGTCCTAGCGCTCTTTACTTTTGGGAATGAATTGGTTATAGTTTACATATGATGCGGATTGAAGAAAGAGAAGTAGAAAAATTTATCAGGAAACACGGCATGATCGAGAAGGGGGACGTGGTGATCGCGGGTGTATCGGGCGGAGCAGACTCGGTATGCCTGCTTTTTGTGCTCTTTGCGCTGCAGGAAGAGCTGGGCTTCCGGATAAAGGTTTGCCATGTAAACCACGAACTGCGGGGAGCCGGGGCGGATGCGGACGAGGCGTATGTGAGAAGGCTCTGCGGGGAGCTGGGCGTGCCCTGTCGTTTTTTTCGCGAAAATGTGGAATTAATTGCCAGGAAACGGAAACAATCTCCTGAGGAGGCCGGACGTGCAGTCCGCAGGAACGCCTTCCTGACGATGTGCCGCGAGGATGGAGGGACCAGGATCGCTACCGCTCACCACAGAGATGACAATGCGGAGACGGTGCTCCTCAATATGGCGCGGGGCACCGGGCTGAAAGGGCTTGGCGGCATCCGTCCGGTAACAGGAAGATGGATCCGTCCGCTTCTTACACTTACGAGGGAGGAGACTGAGAGGTACCTGAAAGAACGGGGCGTATCCTGGTGTGACGATGCGACGAACAGCGGGGATGAGTATACCCGGAACCGCATCCGGCACAATGTCCTGCCTGTGCTGGAGGAACAGGTAAACAGGAGGACCGCCGAACATCTGGATGAGTTATCCAGACAGGCTCAGGAAATCTGGGATTATCTGGAACGGGGAGTGGACCTTGCGTGGAAGAAGTGCGTAAAAGCCGGTGAGAGCGCCCGGACTGACGGCAGACGTGAGGACAAATCCCGGGAGACACGGACGCTGGAGATCGATAAGAAGCGGTTTGAGCAGGAACTGCCTGCTGTGCGGACCCAGCTTCTGAGAAGGTGCCTTGCCTGTGTCAGAGGTCAGGAGAGAGATATCGGGGCTGTGCATGTGCGCGCGGTGGAAGAGCTTTTCGGAAAGCAGGCAGGAAGGAAGCTGGAGCTTCCCGGAGGAATGCAGGCAGAGCGGACGTATGCCGGGGTGCGTATCGGGAGAAAGGGCAAAAACAGCGGGGATTTTGCGGTCCCGCTGTGTGTTCCCGGGGAGACGGTGATCCCGGAGACAGGGCAGCGGGTCGTGTGCCGGTTTTTGGAAAACACTGACGTTTTATCAGCAG
This sequence comes from uncultured Mediterraneibacter sp., assembly GCA_944376695.1. Classification (GTDB taxonomy): domain Bacteria; phylum Bacillota; class Clostridia; order Lachnospirales; family Lachnospiraceae; genus Mediterraneibacter. Next base: position 15,035 of record CALWDM010000041.1, read on the forward strand.
AAGCGATCCCGCAAAAAAGTTACACGAAACAGTTTGATTATGATATAATAGAACATAGTCTTTCCGCGAGGACGAGACAGAGCGGCGACTATTTTATTCTTGATGACAGCGGACGCCGTCAGAAGCTGAAGTCCTTTTTTGTAAATAATAAGATTCCGCGGGAAGAAAGGGACCGTATGCTGATTATCGCGGACGGATCCCACATCATATGGATCCCCGGGTACAGGATGAGCCGGGCGTACCATGTCACCAGCAGGACAGAGAAGATTCTTGAGATAAAGATAACGGAGGAAGCGGAAAATGTCAGAGACGATCAGGGTTTTGATCCCCGAGGAAAAGGTTGAGGAAAGGATCAGGGAGCTGGGAGAGAAGATCAGCGCGGATTATGCAGGAAAACAGGTCCACCTTATCTGTGTGTTAAAGGGCGGCGTCTTCTTTATGTGCGAGCTTGCAAAGCGGATCACTGTGCCGGTATCCATGGATTTTATGTGCGTGGGAAGCTACGGGGACGGAACGGTATCCAGCGGAGTTGTGCGCATTGCAAAAGACCTGGATGAGTCTATCGAAAAGAAAGAAGTGCTGATCGTCGAGGATATCATTGATTCCGGCAATACGCTTTCTTATCTGATGGATGTCCTTAAGAAGAGAAACCCGGCCAGTATGCGGCTCTGTACGCTTCTGGATAAGCCGGAACGCAGGGTGAAGGATGTGCGGGTGGATTACTGCGGGTTTGAGATCCCGGATGAGTTTGTCGTGGGATACGGGCTTGATTATGCCCAGAAATATAGAAATCTTCCATACATCGGGGTAGTGGAAAGTCTGGAACAGGAAGGAGTATAGATTTTGGATAATAACAGGAAATACAGAAGCATCAATGTGTCTACGGTCCTTATGTTTATTGTGATCGTAGTGGCGGCTCTCTGGATGGCGGGCAGGATGCAGATGCACCGTCAGGAGATGGGGTATACGGATTTTGTCTCCCAGGTCCGGAAGGGCAGTGTGACCAACGTATATATTGACCTCAACAGCGCCGTGCCCACGGGTACGGTGTCCTTCATGCTCAAGGGTGAGGATGGGGCGAGAACAGTGAATGTCTCTGATGTGGAGGAGATCAAGTCTCTTCTTGACGAACACGATGTGGCGTACAGTATGTCTGCCATACCCGAAGATTCTGTGTTTACAACCGTGTTCCTGCCGCTGCTGATCACGCTTGCGGGCGTATTCATAATCTTTTATCTGATGAACAGGCAGAACGGCGGGGCCAACGCAAAGGCTATGAATTTCGGTAAGAGCCGCGCCAGAATGACAGGGCAGGATGAGATCAAAGTCACGTTTTCGGATGTGGCAGGACTGAAAGAAGAGAAGGAGGAGCTTGAAGAAATCGTGGATTTCCTCAAGTCGCCGAAAAAATATGTACAGCTTGGCGCCAGGATCCCCAAGGGCGTCCTTCTGGAGGGCCCTCCGGGAACCGGAAAGACCCTGCTCGCAAAGGCCGTGGCAGGGGAAGCGGGAGTGCCGTTTTTCAGTATCTCGGGCTCTGATTTTGTTGAGATGTTTGTCGGCGTGGGCGCGTCCCGTGTGCGCGATCTGTTTCAGGATGCGAAGAAAAACGCTCCGTGTATCGTGTTCATCGATGAGATCGACGCTGTGGCCAGACGGCGCGGGAGCGGACTTGGCGGCGGCCATGACGAGAGGGAGCAGACGCTGAACCAGCTTCTCGTAGAGATGGACGGATTTGGAGTGAATGAAGGAATTATTGTGATGGCGGCCACGAACCGGAAGGACATCCTGGACCCGGCGATCCTCCGCCCCGGGCGTTTTGACCGGAATGTGATCGTAGGGCGCCCGGATGTGGGAGGAAGAGAAGAGATCCTGAAAGTGCACGCAAAAAACAAGCCCCTGGGAGACGACGTGGATCTGCGCCAGATCGCGCAGACAACCGCAGGATTTACCGGAGCGGATCTGGAGAACCTGTTAAACGAGGCTGCGATCCTGGCTGCGAAAGACGGCAGAGTGTTTATCCAGCAGCAGGATATCCGTCATGCATTTGTAAAGGTGGGAATCGGGCCGGAGAAGAAGAGCCGTATTGTCTCCGAGAAAGAGCGCCGGATCACAGCCTATCATGAGGCGGGACATGCGATTCTCTTCCACACTCTGCCGGATGTGGGACCGGTTTACAGCGTATCCATTATTCCGACAGGCGGGGCCGGCGGGTATACCATGCCGCTTCCGGAGAAGGACGATATGTTTAACACAAAGGGACATATGCTCCAGGAGATTACCGTGGCGCTGGGCGGCCGTGTGGCGGAGGAGGAGATTTTCGACGATATCACCACCGGGGCGTCCCAGGACATCAGGCAGGCGACGGCAATCGCAAAATTAATGATCACCAGGTTCGGTATGTCCGAGAGGCTGGGCCTGATCAATTATGATAATGACAGCGACGAAGTATTCATCGGAAGAGATTTCGGACACACATCAAGAGGGTATGGTGAAAAGGTCGCCGGAACGATCGATGAAGAGGTAAAACGGATCATCGATGAGTGTTACGCGAAGGCTCGCAGGATCATCCAGGAGCATCATGACGTCCTGGATAAGTGTGCAAATCTCCTGTTAGAGAAGGAGAAGATCACGAGGAGCGAGTTTGAGGCATTATTTGATGAGAACAGCGAGATTAAGGGGGCTTAAATTATGAACAGAGACGCGCTGTTCTGCGACGGTACGCAGGACTATGTCAGTCCCGCGGAACCGGCGGTAAATGAGAAGGTATTCCTGCGTTTCCGGACTGCACATAATGATGTGGAAGAAGTGAATCTTCTTACCGGGAAAGACAGCCATGCAATGTGGAAGGTGCGCGCGGGCGATGATTTTGATTTTTATGCGATCGAATGGCAGCTTGGGACAGAACCTTTCCGATACTCGTTTGAGATAAAAAAAGGCGAACAGATCTGGTATTTCAATCGATATGGAGTGTCGGACCACAGAGAAGATTACTATGCGTTTACGATCGTGCCGGGGTTCTCTACGCCGGAGTGGGCGAAGGGAGCGGTCATGTACCAGATCTTTGTGGACCGGTTCTGTAATGGGGATCCTTCCAATGATGTGGAAGACCGCGAGTATATCTACATCGGCGAGCCGAGTACAAAGGTCAGGGACTGGGATCAGACGCCTGCGGCAAGGGATATCCATAATTTTTACGGCGGAGATCTCCAGGGAGTCATGGATAAGCTGGATTACCTGCAGGATCTGGGCGTCGAGGCAGTCTATTTTAATCCGCTGTTTGTCTCCCCGTCTAACCATAAGTATGATATCCAGGATTATGACTATATCGATCCCCATTACGGAAAGATCGCTGTGGACGGCGGAGAGGTGCTTCCGCCGGGAGTACAGGATAATATCCATGCGACAAAGTATCAGAAGCGTACGGGGGATATCCGTAATCTTGAGGCCAGCAATGAGCTCTTTGCCCGGCTGGTAGATGAGATGCACAGGCGGGGAATGAGAGTGATCCTGGACGGAGTATTCAATCACTGCGGCTCCTTTAATAAATGGATGGACAGGGAACGAATCTATGAGCAGCAGCCGGAGTATCCGAAGGGCGCCTATGTGAGCGCTGACAGCCCATACAGAGATTTCTTCCACTTTTTTGATAACCGGGAGGAGGCGTGGCCGTACAATGGCAGCTATGACGGATGGTGGGGGCATGATACGCTTCCAAAGCTTTCGTACGAAGATTCACCTGAACTTGAGCAATATATCATGGATATTGGAAAGAAATGGGTTTCTCCTCCATATAACATAGACGGATGGCGGCTTGACGTGGCGGCAGATCTGGGATGCAGCAACGAGTATAACCATATGTTCTGGAAACGGTTCCGAGCGGAGGTGAAAAAGGCGAACCCGGAGGCGCTTATACTGGCGGAACACTACGGAGACCCCATCGAGTGGCTCCAGGGGGACGAGTGGGACAGTGTCATGAACTATGACGCGTTCATGGAGCCTCTTACATGGTTCCTCACTGGAATGGAAAAGCACAGTGACGAGAGACGTACGGATCTGTGGGGAAACCCGGATAATTTTGTGGGCGCGATGAGGCATTTTATGGCAAGTATGCTCACGCCGTCTCTCCAGGTGGCGATGAATGAGTTATCCAACCATGATCATTCAAGATTTCTAACGCGTACAAACCACATTGTGGGCCGGGCGGAGCATGTGGGTCCAAAAGCAGCGTCGGAGGGCGTGAATCATGCAGTTATGAGGGAAGCGGTAGTTGTACAGATGACCTGGGTCGGCGCTCCGACTATTTATTATGGGGACGAGGCCGGCCTGTGCGGATTTACAGATCCGGATAACCGGCGAACCTTTCCGTGGGGAAATGAAGACAGGGAACTGCTGGAATTCCACAAAGAGATGATTCGCCTCCATAAAGATGAAAAACCGCTTCGAAAAGGGTCCATCAAGCTGCTTTTTGCAGATCATAATGTTCTTGCATATGCAAGATTCCAGGCAGACGAGCAGATCATCGTCGCTCTGAACAACAGCAAAGAGCTCAAAGAGATCACCATTCCCGTATGGCTGTCAGGCGTGCCGAGAGAAAGCAGGATGGAACGGCTTGTCTATACATATGAGAATGGATATACGACCGCTTATGATGAGTATATCGTGCAGAACGGAGAGATTGTCATCAACATGGGACGGCATTCAGCGGCAGTGCTGAAACCGATCCGTAAAGGTGAGAATATGAAATAGCGGAAAAACCTGAAATAGCCGGAAAACGGCAGCGAAAGGGAAAGTTATGACAAAAAGGATCGCAGTAGTAAATGATTTGTCCGGTTTTGGAAGATGCTCCCTCACTGCGGCGATCTCTGTGATCGCTGCCATGGGGGTGCAGCCGTGTCCGCTGCCGACAGCCGTTTTGAGCGCGCAGACAGGATATCCCAGTTATTTTTATGATGACTATACGGACAAAATGACGGAGATCCAGAGAGAGTGGAAGAAAATGTCCGTCAGATTTGACGGGATTTACATGGGCTTTATGTCCGGATGCCGTCAGATCGGGAAAGCGATTGACTTTCTGGAGACATTTTACGGGAGTGATACGTTTTTGCTGGTAGATCCGATTATGGGGGACAACGGGGAGCGGTTTTCTATGTTTTCCGCTGAGTTCCAGCAGGACATGAAACGTCTGGTAAAACAGGCGGATATCGTCACTCCTAATCTGACGGAGCTCTGCCTTCTGACAGATACAGACCCAAAGACGTTCGAAAACACGGCAGAGGCTGAAGGCGGTCATGGAGATACCAGGACCGTCCCGGAGGGGAGAAAGGTCGTGGATGCAGCGGAAAAGCTCGCCCGCCGTGTGATGGAGGAAGGACCGGGGGAAGTCGTCGTCACCGGAATACGCTTCCGTGACAGTGGGGACGACAGGGAAATGATGGGGAATCTTGCGGTTACGAAAGACAGGTCGCAGTTTTATGCGCATCCGTTTATCGGGGAGGGCTACTCCGGGACAGGAGACCTGTTCGCCTCTGTGATTGCCGGCGGGAAAGCCAGAGGGGATGACCTGGAAGAAGATGTAAAGCTGGCAGGAGAAATGATCGCGAGGGCGATACAGGATTCCGTAAGGGATCACGTGCCCAGGGACGAAGGGGCAGAGTATGAAAAATATCTCCCGCTATTAATGAAATCTGTATTTGTGGGGGAGCCTTCCTTTTGGTTGAACGTCCGAAAACCGCCGGTGTGATGCAAGTTGTTTTCGTGGCGGGCAGGGATATGGCTCTGGTTCCGGTTCCGTAATCTGGGAAAGACGTAAAAAGAATGGGATACGGCTAAGGACAATTCCAAAGCGGAAGATTCGCCTGCGGCTCAGGCATCCGCTTTGGAATTAACGCCGCATCCCATTCTTTTAAGTCTTTCCAGCAGATTACTCCAAGTCACCGTCGCCATATCCCTGCCCGCCGCGAAAGGCGCATCAAAGGGGCGGTTTTCGGACGTTTAACCAATCGGAAGGCTCCCCCACAAATCCAGATTTATTTCGTCAGGACTTCCACCCCGTCTTCTTTGACGAGCACCATATACTCGATCTGTGCGGACAGCCCGTCATCGATCGTGTACACGGTCCATCCGTTCTCTTCATCCACAAAGAATTCCGGGCTGCCTTCGTTGATCATAGGCTCGATTGTGAACATCATGCCCGGGACGAGGAGCATTTCGCTTCCCTTTGGAGTCACATAGCTTACAAAGGGATCTTCATGAAAGGCAAGGCCTATGCCATGTCCCCCGATTTCTTCCACAACGGAGTAGCCGTTTGCCCGGGCATGGGTATTGATCGCGTCGGCGATATCGCCCAGGTGTCCCCACGGTTTTGCGGCAGAGAGCCCCAGCTCAACGCATTCTTCAGTGACGCGTACCAGGCGCTCGGCGCGCCCGGAGACTTTTCCCAGCTTGAACATACGGGAAGCGTCAGAGAAATACCCGTCAAGAATGGTGGATACGTCCACATTAATAATGTCCCCTTCTTTCAGGACGATCTCTTTGTCCGGAATACCGTGGCAGATTTCATTGTTGAGGGATGTACACACACTTTTGGGGAAGCCCTGATAGTTCAGGGGAGCAGGGATACCGCCGTGCTCTACTGTAAAGTCGTGGACAATGTCGTCGATCTCCGCTGTGCTCATACCGATATGGAGGCGCTTTGCCACTTCGTCCAGGACTGCGGTATTAAGAGCTGCGCTCTCCCGGATCTTTGCGATCTGTGCCGGCGTCTTGAGGAGCTGGCGTGTGGGGACGATCTCTCCCCTTTCCGCGTGCAAGAGTATTTTTTCCTCAATAGGCATGTGGCACTTTTTATATTTTTTTCCGCTGCCGCACCAGCAAAGGTCATTTCTTTCCATGAAAAACATCTCCTCTGAAATTAATTTTATTATAGTCATATGAAAAAATATAACTTTCTGATCTGTGACGGATCTTCTCCGTCATACAGAATCAGAAATGTATATTGTGTCAGAAACGGTGTATAAAAAGGCCGCTCCTGAGCTTTGGCTCAAACCATGTGGACTTGGGCGGCATCAGCCTGCCGGAGTCCGCGATCCGCAGAAGTTCCTGCATGGAAGTGGGATACATGGAAAACGCGATCCCCCCTGAGCTGTCAGCAGCCTTCTCCAGTGCTTCTGCTCCTTTTATCTCGCCGACAAACCGGATGCGCGGATCTGTCTTCGGGTCCCTGATCCCGAGTACGGGGGAAAGAATGTAGTCCTGAAGTACAGATACATCAAGCCCGCTGACAGGATCGTCAGACAGCAGGGCCGGACGCGCCTGAGCCCGGTACCATACACCATCAGCGTAAATGCCGAACACCCCTCTGGATTCCGGACGGAAAGGTCCGGCTCCGATCCGGGTAATCTCAAAATTGTTTTTTATCTTGTCAAGAAAAGCAGAAAATGTATATCCATTTTTATCTGTGACGACCCGGTCGTAACCATATATCTTCAGCTCATCTGAAGGAAAGAGAACACACAGGAAGAAGTTGTATTCCTCTCTGCCTGAAAAGCCGGGATCAGCGTCTCTCCTGGACAGACCGACTTTTACTGCAGAGGCGGCTCTGTGGTGCCCGTCCGCGATGTAAAGGTGGGGAATGTGAGCATAGATCCGGGAAATCTTTTCTATATCGTCTGCATCCTCTATCTTCCATACCTGATGCCGGACTCCGTCAGGGCTGGTAAAATCATACAGCGCAGTTCTGCTCTTGACGCGCTTTGTGATCTGATCCAGTTCAGCCACGGGACGATGAGTAAGAAAGATAGGGCCGGTCTGAGCGCTGCACGCATCGATGTGCCGGATACGGTCCTGCTCTTTTGCCTCAAGAGTCTTTTCGTGCTGAAGGATCACTCCGTTTGTGTAATCATCAATGGACGCGCAGGCAGCCAGTCCGGTCTGAGTTCTTCCATTCATAGTAAGAGCATATATATAGTAACAGTCTGTACTGTCCTGTACGAAAGAACCGTCGTGTATCATCTCATCAAGAGTATCCCGGGCAGCCTCGTATACCTGAGGCGAGTATATGTCGGCGCCTTCGGGGAGCAGAGTCTCTGCCCGGTCAATCTTCAGAAAAGAAAGAGGATTGCTGTGCACGATCTGACGTGCCTCTGTGCTGCTGTAAACGTCATAGGGAAGTGCCGCAATAGAAGCTGCCAGCTCCTGTTTTGGGCGAATTCCGCGGAATGGTCGGATGATACTCATATCAGTCTCCTTTCAAAAGACATGGACACATTCGTTTCATGTATCCGAATGTCTGCTGTTTTATCATAAGCGCCACGGTTATTCTATCACAGAAATTTCCGGTTCGCTACCATATGATTTGAGAAAACTGTGAGTGCTGTGAAAACAAAAAATAAAATCGGAAAATTGTATGAAAAACTGCAAATTAATGATATAATAAACCCCATACTGATAAATTTTTATGTTTTTAAATCCAAAAGGAATGGAGGAGTGATTGGAATGGACAATCAATTGGCACTACTGACACTATTTGGCTCCATCATTGCGCTTTTGTTTGTGGCAAGCAGGGCACAGAAGGTACTCCGTTTCCCCGAAGGGAACGATACCATGAAAAAGATTTCGGGGTCCATCCATAAAGGGGCGATGGCGTATCTGCGCCGCCAATATAAGATCCTGATCGGATTCTTTGCTGTGATGTTCGTGATCCTGGTTGTGATGGCTGCGCTGGGACTTCTGACATGGTTTGTTCCTTTTGCTTTTGTAACCGGCGGTTTTTTCTCGGGGCTGTCGGGATTCGTGGGGATGCAGATCGCTACCAGGGCAAACGCAAGGACTGCGGCTGCGTGCCAGAAAAGTCTGAACAAAGGCCTGAATGTGGCGTTTTCTGCCGGATCTGTCATGGGATTTACCGTGGTGGGACTGGGACTTTTGGATATCTCCATCTGGTATCTGCTGCTGAGGCTTGTATTTAAGCTTCCGATCGAAGATATTACGAGTACAATGCTCACATTCGGAATGGGAGCTTC
>CALWDM010000042.1 GCA_944376695.1 uncultured Mediterraneibacter sp.
TCTAAATATCTATCGACTACAATTATAGGCAAAACTTGGGGATCAGGAAATCCGCAGGAATATTTGGCGCTTACGAAAGAAAACTTTTTATCTTTATAAAAAGGAAGAGTCACGTAAAAACGTGACTCAAAGGGGGAAAAAGTTTATGAAAAAGTGTTCTTTTTCAAGAACAACTATAGTATAGGAAATAGTTGTGTAAAAAGTGTGATGAAGTTTTGAATGGATTATGAACAAATAGATAAAAAAGTATGAATCCCGTTTTTTGTCGTACGGAAATGTATTTTGTCGAAAGCGGGCAGACAGGGAGAAAAAGATTTTAGATATATTTTGGACTTTTTTTAAATTATAGTCTTTTTGACAATATTTACAAAAATGCCATTGTTATTAGTATTTAAATAATATATAATAACCAAAAATAAGGGGACAAAATTTCAATGCCGAATCATTATATGAATCCAGACAGAGAAATACAGGGGAGGGAGGAATCAGGCATTGGAGGAAAGGTGGAAAAAGAAAAGTGAAAAGAAAGAAACGAAAAAATTGCCCGCAGCGATTCTCGCCGCGGCAATGCTGATTCCGCAGTCGGTGGCGCCGGTCAGTGCCGCGGAAGCAGCGCCGGTTTATGAGAATGAGACTGGCGCGGCTGTAAGCGGCGGCGCCGGTGCGGTAATACCGGACGAGGAAGTTCTTACGCAGATGACCGCCGCGGAGGATGCCACAGTCAACCTGACTTTCACGGCAACCGGAAGCGGCGTACAGTCCCTTTTCTTTATGGGGGATAATACGAAAGCGAATACATATATCACTGTCTATATCAGTGGGAATAAACTGGGAGTAGAGTCCAGATCTGATGAAGTTTCAGATACTTATCAGATTAATGACAGAGAATATACTCTCCCGGAAGGTACAGATCTGTCAGAGCAGCATACCCTGAGTTTTGTACTGGATGGAGGCGCTTCCTACAGCTTCTGGCTGGACGGAGAAAAAGTAAAGACCAGCAATGTGACATGCAATTTCAATTCCAATCTGACGGCGTCCAATTATATCGGTTTCGGAAAGGGACAACGCAGCGGGAATAATAACGCATATCCGCTCTCAGGCGCCCTCTCAAAGATTGAATTATACGACACGGCGCTCTCTGAGGACGAGATTATGAAATATCACAACGGCGGACTGGCTGATGTCGTATATTCCTATCACGGTGCGTATTATCCGGAAGGAACAGACGGGGAGAGTTATGCAGAAGAAAAGTCTGTGGAAGCTATTGCGGCTCTGAAAGCAGGCAGCGTGACAGTGCGGTACCGTTTGGAAGATGGAAGTACATCCGCCCCTCAGATGCTTATGGCACTGTCCGACAGTTCACAATGGGGCAGATATCTTGGGTTTTATGTAACCCCGTCCTCAAATACAATCGGTATTGACGCGAACGGACTGAGCAATACCTCGCTGTTCTCAGGAAGAAAGCTTAATCTTGACGAGTATGCGGGCAAAGGGGTTGCCGTAAACGATACGAACTGGCATACCTTTACAGTCACAAAGGCAGACAGTGATCTCCGTTTTTACCTGGACGGTGTTTTTCTGGATCATTGGTCGCAAGGAATGACCAGTGGGTTCTTTAACCTGGTAAGCGAAGCGGACACGCTTGCAATTGGAAAGGCAGTCCGTTCCAACAATGGCAATGCGATGGCCATGAACGGCGCGATCGACAGCGTGAAGATCTACAGCAGCGTACTGACTGCGGAGGAAGTCGCAAGAGAACATGCTGCTACCCAGTGGACCCCAGAACCGGAACTGGACATGACAGATGCCTGTGTATCTGAGACAGAAGCTCTCTTCTATTCAGGCTACGAAGACTCTTCCGCATACCGCATCCCTTCCCTTCTGACAACGGAAGAAGGAACTCAGCTTGCGTTTGCAGACGAGCGCAATTCGGGTACAGCGGACTATGGCAATATCGATGCGGTCGTCCGCCGCAAGGAGGCAGGGGATACGGCTTTCTCTGATCCGATCACACTGGTCGATCTGCCGAATAACGGAAACTCTGCTGCGTTTGCCATTGACATGGTGACAGTGCAGGACAGGGAGACCGGGAGGATCTTTGCTTTTGTGGATATGTTCCCTGAGAGCTTAGGACTGATGCAGACGAACCATCTCCAGGCGGGCGTAGGTTATAAGAAGGTGGAGGGCGTTGACTGTCAGATCCTCTACACGAATCCGGAGCAGAAAGAGGAGTACGGATACATAGCCAATATTGAGGACGGTATCGGCCATGTATTAAATGATAAAGGCGAAGATACAGGATATACAGTTATCGTCTATCCCTCCGCAGCAGGCGTGACGCTGCAGGACAAGGGCAATCTGTATAAGGACGGCGAATATAAAGGCAACATTTATATGAAGAGCGGCGCTGACAAAGGCGAGCTCCGCGTCCTGAATACAAGCTATTTCTGGATGGTGACATCAGACGACGACGGGCTGACATGGTCAGATCCCGTGGACATTACACCTCAGGTGAAAGAGGAGTGGGCGCTGTTTTTCGGTACAGGTCCGGGAGCCGGTATCCAGCTTCACGCCGGAGAGCATGAGGGCAGGCTGGTTGTCCCGATTTACACGGCGAATGCGAATGTAGGAGGGTCCCAGTCCTCAGCAGTGATCTACAGTGATGACGGTGGGGAGACCTGGATGACAGGGGAATCGCCTCAGACAGTAAAGGGAAATAACCGTGAGAATATGAACAATGCGGGACAGATGTTTACAGAGTCCCAGCCCGTACAGCTGAACAACGGCGATGTGCTTCTCTTCATGCGCAATACATATCCGAACGATAAAGTACAGATGGCAAGAAGCAAAGACGGCGGCGCTACATGGAGTTCGGTAGAAGAAATGCCGATGACGGACGTATACTGTCAGCTGTCAGCGCTCCATTATACAAAGGCGGATGGAAGCGAATGGGTGCTCCTGAGCAATCCGGCGGGCAGCGGACGCTATAACGGAAAGCTTTATCTCGGACAGGTACAGGAGGATGGCTCCATCAGCTGGAATATGGATACTCCGCGCGAGGTCAACGGTCCTTCTCAGAAGTACCTGTACTCGTGCCTGACACTTGTAGACAATACAACGGACAATCCAAAGTTTGCCCTTATGTACGAAGATGATACAAGCTCTATGACACTTAAGTATTTTGAGTTTGATGAGAACTGGCTCAAAGCCGGGATGAAGACGCCGACAGAGATGTCCGCTCCGCAGCTTGTATCGCATGACGTACAGCTCGACGGGGAGGGCACGGCGACGATCGTTCTGACATTTGACCAGGTGATCATGGCAGCCGGAGAGCCGAAACTTTCCCTTACGGTTGGCAGCAGCGAGGTGGAAGCGGCATACGGGAGCGGCTCCGGGACGGATACGGTCACATTCACGGCAGAGATATCAGAAAGCGGTATTGTGAAGCTTGCAGGTTATAATGCAGAGAGCGGATATCTGGAGAATATCCAGAATAAAAAGCCGCCCGTGACAGCTCCTGTTGAACTGTATGAAAACACAGAGGTTGACCTTACGGGCCTTACCGCCGAAGATATCGCATATACTTCACAACACAGCAGCAGTACGGCAGAAGGCACTGACGGTGCGGCTGTCAATGTGGCAGACGGCAATCCGAATACTTACTGGCACTCGCAATATGGAAACAGTTCTGTCACTCTTCCGCAGTCAGTGACGCTGGATCCCGGCGCTGAAAAGACGATCTATAAAGTGGATTATCTCGCGCCAGAACCAGGCGAGCGGACGTTTTAAAGAATACGGCATTGAAGTAAGCACGGATAACAATGTCTATACAGAGGCGGCCCACGGTACTCTGGACAACATTACGGCATGGCAGGAGATCGAATTTGTGCCTGTAAATGCGCGGTATGTACGCGTTGTGGCGTATGAGGCATACAGCACCGGCACAGGAAGCTGCTCGCTAGCAGAGCTTAAGATCCACGAATACAGCGAGGGAGTGATTACTCCGGGAAATGAAGAGGAATTAACACAGGCTGTGGGCGCAGCAATTCCGGAAGAAAATGCAGGGGATTATTCTGCTGTCACATGGGCTGCATATCAGAAAGCCCTGGCAGCGGCACAGGCAGTGCTGGCAGCGGACGAACAGGCTCCTGCCTCTCAGACAGTGATCGACCGCGCGGCTGACAATCTGAAAGCGGCCCGGGACGAGCTCGTAGACGTCAGCAAAATCACGGAGGCTATGGCGGAGATAGCGCAGCTGCAGGAGGATACATATACTCCCGACAGCTGGGCGCAGCTTCAGGAGTGGGTGAATGCGAATGCCAGTGACGACTCTGTCGGTAACATCACTTCGCCCAGGGCAGTCACCGACCTGGCCGTTGGACTCGCGTTCCAGAAAGGCCAGTTGATTGTCAGGGCTGACAAAGCTGCCCTTCATGAACTTTACACAGAGTATACAGAGACAGACCCGCTGCAGAAAGAAGACGGATATGAGGCGGTGAGCTGGGAGGCATATCAGGCTGCTCTTGCCAGGGCGAAAGAGCTTATTGACGACCCGAATGCACTGCAGGCTGATGTGGATGGGGCAGTGACAGCGCTGACAACAGCACGAACAGAGCTGAAAGCGGACATCACAGAACTGCAGACATTGTATGAAACATTTTCTGAGAAATATCCAGCAGCTGAAGAGGACAACTATCTGCCGCAGGAGTGGGCCGATATGCAGGAAGCTCTGACAGAGGCAAAGAAACTTCTGGACAGCGGGACGGATCCTGAAACGGAGCCAGTGACGCCGACAGAAGTGAAAGAGATGATCACGAAACTGAACGGTGCGAGCGCTGCTCTTGATGCAGCGAAGCGGGCGGATACGACTCAGCTGAAGACGGTGTATGATGAAGTGAGCGCACTGGATCTCAGCCTGTATGCAGACCCGGGCGCCGCCAAGATGCGGGAAGCGCTGGCCGCGGCAGAGGTGATTCTTGCTGACCCACAGCCGGACAGCGATGTGCAGGGAGCGATGGATGCGCTTAACTCTGTATATAGCGGGCTGATCTTAAAGGCTACGATGGAAAGTTTTCAGAACCTGTACGATGAGCTCAAAGGGCTGGACCTCAATACATATATGAGCGAAGGGGCGAAAGCGGCGGCAGATGCTCTGAGCGGCACAGAGGCAGTCCTGGCTGATCCGCAGACAGAAGCGGATGTACAGGAAGCGATCAGAAAACTGGAAGCGGCCAACGGCCTGCTCGTCCTGAAGGCGACCGAAGAGCAGATCCTGACGATGACCGGTCTGGAGGAATCTCTCGGGCACAAAGATCTGACAGGCCTGAGCGATGCACAGCTCGCCCAGGTGAAGGAAGTCAGAGACGCGCTCCGGGCAGCGATCAACGCAGATGAAACCGCATCAGAATATGCGGCACAGCTCATAGAAAGAGCAGAGGCGGCGATGAGCCTGAAAGGCCAGTCAGTCACTCCGCAGACACCTTCCGGAGACAGCCAGACAGGCGGGAAGCCGTCGGCTGGCGGAAATCAGAATGACGCAAAAGACAAGGCTGTACAGACCGGAGATACCGCATCGTTCGGCTGGATCATCCTGCTCATGGCGGCAGGCGCTGTGACAGCGGCAGCCGTATGCGTCAACGGCAGAAAGATCCGGAGAAGATAAGTCAGACAGCCTGACTTCTATCTCTGTATCAGACAGGCAGAAGGCAGGATCACGGATAAAATACCGTGATCCTGACGGAAGCGTTATTTGATCAATAAAAAAGCAGGAGGAAAAGTATGAAAAAAGTATGGAAAAGTCTGGCAGCATCTGCGCTGGCGGCGGTCATGGCGATCACATCGGCAATGACGTATCTTCCGTCTCTGGAAGTGCTTGCCGCACCGATCATGAAAGAGATGGCGCACTTAAAGTCCGGCAGCGGAAATGCAAACGCGCATTTTGGCGGCGCAGCGCCGGAGGCGTTTATCCTGTCGGATAAAGACGATGTAACGAATGAAGATTTCAGCTTTACGCTGAAAGTGGGAAGCGCGCAGGCAGCGACGCGTCTGCGCTTCGTGAACAAACATGTGGATGATGACAACTGGTCGTTTATCGCATATGACGGGGCGAGCGGATGGCTGTATCAGTACAAGACAGGGGGCTCGGAAGAATGGCCTTCTCTCCAGGGCCTTCCGGCGCTCAACCAGAATGATGTGGCAGAGATCTCTGGCTCGTATGAGACAGACGGACTGCATATCTCTGTAGAAAACACTACGACAGGGGAGAGTGGTTCAGCGGTCGCGGACAATGAAGCCTTCCTGTCGCTGGCAGAGGAAACGGGAAAGATCGGTTTCGGGGCAGCTACATTTGGCACCGAGTACACGGATATCTACTTCGCAGATGTTACTGTCGGAGAGACAGATTACTCTGAGACAGGATACGGCGCATGGACTCTTTACGATGAAGACGCAGAAGGCCAGATCTGGGAGCCGTCTGTATCCGTAGAAGTCGGCGACGACGGGACGACAACTCCCGATCCGGATCCGGATCAGCAGGGAAGAAAATGGATCACCGTGCAGGGCGGGTCCAATAACGGCGGCGGACATGCCTATGGAAATTCCGGTTCAGCGGCTCCGGCGCTTCTGCTGGACCAGGACAGGACAATGCCGGTTGACGGTACGCTGTCCCTTACATTCCGTCCGGTAAACAGCAATAACTTTGGTATCTTCTATATGTATGGGGATGACAATAACTGGCTCTATATCGGATATGATTCATCCAGCAAGTGGTACTATCAGTATAACCTGAACGGAAGCGGCGGCTACCCACAGATTGCAGGGCTTCCGGCTCCTGAGATGGGAGAGGAGATGACGATCGAGATTTCTCTTTCCAGAGAGCAGCTCGCAGTCTCCGTGAACGGAACAAAAACAAGCGTGTCTGCTCCGAACCTGCTCACACTTGCGGAGAAACTTGATGGCAGCGGAAAATTTGGAGTTAAAACAAACGGAGCGACGAAAGTAGAGTTTGCTGACCTGAAAGTAGACGGAGAAAACTGCATGGACGACAACTGGGACTGGTGCGCAGAGCGTGACGGTCAGGTGACAGAGGTGCACTACACAGATGTTGAAGCAGTGTCAGGAAAAGTGACGGATGCTGAAGGCGCACCGATTCAGAATGCGACAGTCCGTTTCGGCGTAAATGCTTCCAGGACAGACGCAAGCGGTACATACGCGTTTGAAGCTCTTGAAGTCGGAGAGTATAATGTGGCGGCAACCGCGCCGGGATACCAGGCATATGAAGGGACGGAGACAGTAGTAAAAGACGGAGAGAATGTATTCAATATCCAGCTTCAGGAGAAGGTGCCGATCAATCTCGACGATTATGACTCCATCGCATCTGACTACATGACAGTCTATGTGGGCAAGGACTTCCCGCTCGTGGCAAGATACGTGCTGAATAATAATGAAGAGACAATCTTCCGCGCGCAGGAGACGGAACTCAATGCGATCGAGATCAACGGCGCTGCGATCACACCGACAGATGTGAAAGTGTCCAATGATGGAGCCTCCAAGACATACAGCATGTCTCTGGTGAATGCAGAAGAAGAGATCGACCTGTCCATGACAGTGAAGATCAGTGTGGATGACAACGACCTGACATGGGAAGTAACAGAACTGACGAAGAAGGAAGGGTGCGCTGATATCGCATCGATCGATATCCCGCAGCTTAATCTTGTGGCTGTGGACGCGGTAGAGACAGACGCGGTATTTAACGGCGCGAAGGCATCCAATTCCACGATTACAAGCGGCGACAAAGAGATCACATGGGAGGAAGGGTTTAACCCGTCCACAACAGACGGCTACCTCTATGCATTCCTTACAAACGGAAGTTTGAGCGCAGGCCTCTGGAGCAACTCCGAGATCGAGGGCGATGAGAGGGTTGTCCTGAACAGCGGCGCAGATACCATGAGCCTTGCAAGCGCAAAATGGTACTACGAAGACGGAGATGCGAACGCACAGGCAAAGAGCAGCTATGATTATCCGGTCAGCGAGCTTCCGTGCGCGAAGGTCTGCATCGCAGGCGATGTGAACGAAGACGGTGATCTTGACTGGAACGACGGCGCTCTGGCATTCCGCGACATCATGAATGTCCCGCAGGATTCAGAGGATATCAAAGATCTGGTGAACTACCGCATTGTCATGAACTTTGCAAGTATGGTATCCAACCCGTACATGACGACAGCAGACAATATCAAGAAAGTTTACCTCGCAACAGACGGACTTCCTCAGTCAGTTATGCTGAAGGGATACGGAAGCGAGGGCCATGACTCCGCGAACTCTGAGTACGCGAACATTGCGGACAGGGAAGGCGGCGTGGAAGGATTCCAGGAGCTGATCAGGATCGCTCATGATTATGATGCAGAGATCGGTATCCATATCAACGCGCAGGAGTCTTATCCGGAATCCAAGTCATTCAATGATACAATGGTATCGAACGGTTCCGCTAACGGCTGGGGATGGCTGGATCAGTCCTATGTCATCGACAAGCTGTGGGATCTGGGAAGCCAGGCAAGATACAAGAGAATGGTGCAGTTATATGACCGCATCAATGAGACAGACTTCTACAGCGGCGACTGGGAAAATGGCGAGTATGTCGGCGAGTCCGAAGGCGAGCTGACCGCAACGATGGATGAGATCGCTGAGGATGCGGCGGCAAGGGAAGACAACATGGACTTCATCTATCTGGATGTGTGGTACCAGGATTCCTGGGAGACAAGAAGGATCGCAGAGCAGATCAACTCTCTCGGCTGGAGATTCACGACAGAGTTCCCGTACGAAGGCGAGTATGACTCCACATGGTCACACTGGGCGACAGACGCGGCTTACGGCGGAAACACAACGAAGGGATACAACAGTGAGATCATCCGCTTCATCCGCAACGACCAGAGAGACGTCCAGGTCATCAACTATCCGTCTTTCGGAGGAGCGGCAGACAACCCGCTGCTCGGCGGATTCAGGCTGTACGGCTTCGAGGGCTGGGGCGGCGACCAGGATTTCAACAAGTATATCAGAGAAACATTCACAGAGAACCTTCCAACGAAGTTCCTGCAGCACTACTATGTGACTGACTGGGAGAACTACGAGGACGGAGAGTCTCCGGTAAGCAACCAGGAGAAGCAGATCACTCTGAAGAATGATGACAATGACACTGTAGTGGTGACAAGAAATGAAGAGCAGAGAAGCGACGATTATATCGAGCGCACGATCACTCTCAACGATAAAGTGGTTCTCAATGATGTAGAGTACCTGCTTCCGTGGACAGATACTGAGACAGGTGAAGAGAAGCTGTATCACTGGAACCTGGAAGGCGGCACAACTACATGGGATCTCCAGGACGACTGGGCAGGACTTGCGAATGTTGTTGTATATCCGCTGTCTGACCAGGGAAGAGGAGAGGCTGTAAATGTTCAGGTTGTGAACGGACAGATCACTCTGACAGCAGAGGCAGAGACAGCTTATGTTGTTCTGAAAGGCGAGTCTTCAAAGACACTCAAAGATGACTTTGGCGACCAGTATGTGACAGATCCGGGATTCAACGGCTATGCAGGCGCAGGTGAATCGCTTGACGGGGCTGATTGGATCGGAGATATCGATGATCCGGCAGTTGTGGTAGAAAAAGCTTCCACAGGAGACCAGAGGCTTGCATTCAACAGCCCATCACAGGATGTGGCAGTAACGACTCAGATTTCCGGGATTAAGACAGGCGTGGAATATGCAGCGGAAGTATACGTGGACAATGCGAGTGATTCAAAGGCGGAAATCGTTGTCAATACAGGAAGCGGCAGCGTTTCCAATTACACAATGAGATCGATCGCGTCCAACTATGTAAAGAGCGACCAGAAGCACAGCACGAACATGCAGCGCATGCAGGTGTCCTTTACAGCGGAAGGGCCGACTGCGAACCTGACTCTTTTCAGGGAAGCAGGACCGGGATCCACATATATGGATGATATCCGTATTGTGGAGATCACGCTGAATAATTTTGATGAAAACGGCAGCTTTACGCAGGATTTCGAATCTGTTGTCCAGGGTCTGTATCCGTTTGTGCTCGGCTCAGCCCAGGGTGTTTCCGATCCGGTAACCCATCTGGCAGAGCTCCATGCTCCGTATACACAGGCAGGATGGCAGGGAAAGAAAGCGACAGATGACGTCATCGACGGAAACTGGTCGCTGAAGCATCACGGGGCGAACACGGGAATCATCTACCAGACGATCCCGCAGAACTTCCGCTTCGAGCCGGGCAAGGTCTACACGGTTGAGTTTGACTACCAGTCAGGGCCGGACAAGGCGTACGCGATGGTAGTCGGAGACGGCACAACCTATAATCTGCCATCAGAAGATCAGTACCTGGCACAGAAGACTGGCGGCGGAGAGGCTAATACAGGCCATGTAACGATGCAGGTGACCGGAAGCGGCAGCGGCCAGACGTGGATCGGGCTCTATGAGAACGGCAGCCGCGCAACCGGAACAACGGCAACCGGACAGAACGACTTTATCCTCGATAACCTGACGATCACAGTAGACGAAGATGCAGTTGCAGCTACAGTCGAGAAGACGGACCTGTTTGTCGGAGAGACAGCAGCGGTAGTCGGCAGTAGCATGGATCAGATCGAGTGGAGCAATACAGATGATACTGTAGCAGTCCTGGATATGGATTCCATGACAGTGAAAGCACTGGCAGCAGGGACAACGACGCTGACAGCGACCTATCCGGACGGTACAAGCGATGAGTTCGTCATCACTGTAAGCGACAGCGTGCAGACAGAGATACCGGAAGAAGAGCTGGGAGATTTCTCGGCAACAGCCACAACGGAGGAGACAGCATTGGAGCAGGCAGGAGCAGGTTTGGCGGTTGACGGTAATTCCTCTACTTTCTGGCACTCTAATTATTCAAACGGACAGTTTGTGGTAAGTGAAGAAAATCCGGCAGTCCTGACTGTGGACCTTGGTCAGGATACTCTGATCGGCGGATTCCGCTTCCAGCAGAGGCCGAGCGCTAACAATGGTCTCGTCCGCCAGTACAGTTACAGGATCCTTGCAGCGGACGGGACAGTGCTGGCATCGGGAACTCATAAAGAGGTTCCGGCATCAGCACAGACCGGCGGGGCATGGATCACAGAAATCCTTGATGACAATATAGAGGCAAGGTATATCGAGATCTCTGTTGAGGAAGGACAGGGAAACTTCGCAGCTATCGCAGAAGTAGTTCCGATCCGTGTACAGAACGTTGCCACAGGCGTGGAGATCGATCCTGCTTCCGTAACGGTCGCTGAGGGCGAGTCTATTTCCCTGACCGCGGTTCCGGTGCCGGATGGCACGATCCTGAAAGGGCTTGTATGGAGCTCTTCTGATCCGGAAACAGCTTCTGTGGACCGCTTCGGAACAGTTACAGGACTCAAAGCAGGAGAAGCGGTTATCACTGTATCGAACGCGGCCGGATTAAAGGCAGAATGTACGGTGACAGTCAGAGGATCCCAGGTTGAGCCGGGTGTGGATACAGAAGCCCCGACCGTTCCTGAGAAACTCGAGGTAAAAGAGGCTTCTTCCTCTACAGTCACAGTCAAATGGTCCGCGTCAAAAGACAATGTAGCCGTAACAGGGTATGTGATCTATGTAAATGGTCTGGAGATCGACACCGTGGCAGGCACAGAGGCAGTCGTCAGAAATCTGAAGGCAGATACAGAATACGAGATCAGCGTGAGAGCCCGTGATGGAGCGGGAAATCTTTCGGCTGAAGCGGTGGTCACTGCCCGGACAGCGAAAGCATCCGGTGCCGGCAGCGAAGGCGCCGGCAATGCAGGCGCAACAGGAAGTCCGACTGTGGAAGCAGTACAGACCGGTGACACGGCTCCGATCGTGATCATGATTATGGCGGCAGGCGCTGCGGGCGCAGCGGCAATGGCAATGACGAGCCTCAGGCTGAAAGCGGTCAGAAGAGCGCGCAGGAGAAACAGAAGCATAAGATAAGCTTCGGCATGATCAGGTTTTTAACGTCTGATTTTTAACAAACTCTTGAAATTGCGTTTCGAAAGAGTTATAGTAGATAGGTAAAAGGAATAAAGTCTTCGGGGTCGGGTGCAAGTCCCAACCGGCGGTATAGTCCGCGACCCGCACGATGTGCGGCTGAACCGGTGACTCTCATATGAGGGGATTCCGGTACCGACAGTATAGTCTGGATGAGAGAAGAGAACATACTTATCGGAACGCAGTTGTTTCATAAGCAGCTTCGCAGAGGAAGAGCATAAAGCCCCGGACATTGACGTCCGGGGCTTTTTCTGCGGCGCTGTCTCTCCTTGGAAGAAGTTCCTTTTCAAAATTAAAAAGCTCCGGAAAAGGGGCTGAAAAAGAAGGAGAGGTTCAATTATGACAGAACAGACAGGCCAGCAGAATCTGGCAGCGGCAAACAAAACATTGAAGGTCGTGAAAATGGGGGTGATGGTGGCAATCTCGGTTGCGCTGGTGTACCTGATCCATTTCCCGATCTTCCCGGTTGTATCCTTCCTGGAGTATGATCCGGCTGACATACCGATTCTGATCGGCACATTTGCCTTCGGTCCGCTGGCAGGGCTCGTCCTGACAGTGGTGACATCCGTGGTACAGGGGCTGACAGTGAGCGCAGGCAGCGGGCTCTACGGTATACTGATGCACGTGATCGCCACAGGGGCGCTTGTGGCAGTGTCAGGGGGAATCTACAGCAGGAATAAGACGAGAAAGACGGCTGTGATCGCCCTTGTATTCGGAATGGCAGCGATGACTGTCGTGATGATGGGCGCAAATATGGTCATCACACCGATGTTCATGGGAGTTCCTGCGAGTGCGGTCTGGGAACTGATGCCCTTTATCGCAGCGTTTAATATGATTAAGGCAGGAATCAACGGGGCGGTCGCATTTCTCCTGTATAAAAGGATCGCAAATTTCCTGCGCAGATAAAATGTGAAAAAAATGTGAACGGGGTCGGACCCCGTTCAATTTTTATTTACAGCAGAAAAAATAAATAAAAAGTACAACAGAGGAAGCAAAAAAGAAGTAAATAAAAAAGTTGACAAGCGGTAAATCCTGTATTATAATGCCGCCCGTAACACTTTTGTAATATCTGTAATATTATTTAAAATATGAGCATATATTTTAAAAGATATTTGTAATGATATTGCAACAGGTTAGAGGAGGAGTATATGAATCATAATCACAACAGGCGTGTCCTGCTGTCTCTGTATGCAGCAGCGGCAAGCGCCATGCTGCTGACGGGATTTACAAGTCTGGCGGCAGAAAACGACCGAAATGCAGACCAGATCACATACATTCAGGATGAGATTTTCCAGTGGAATTTTGCCGGGACAGCCGGCGGGATTCGCGGGGAGGCCGTACAGAATACAAAGGAAGCAGTAAACGCGGCACATACGGCGTATCTGATCAAAGTCGAAGAAGAGCGCAAAGCGGAGGAAGAGGCACGGCGGATCGCCGAGGAGCAGGCAGCGGCGGAAGCAAGGGCGGCAGCAGAGGCACAGGCCGCAAGTGTGGCAGTTTCCGAGCAGGAGCTGC
This sequence comes from uncultured Mediterraneibacter sp., assembly GCA_944376695.1. GTDB lineage: Bacteria > Bacillota > Clostridia > Lachnospirales > Lachnospiraceae > Mediterraneibacter. The sequence continues at coordinate 13,579 of CALWDM010000042.1, forward strand.
TCGCCGCGCTGATTTACTGCGAGGCGGGTAACCAGCCTTATGAGGGTCAGGTCGCCGTGGGAGCGGTGGTCATGAACCGGGTAAGGAGCGGTTCTTACCCCAATACGATCACAGATGTGATCTATCAGTCCGGACAGTTCGGACCTGCTATGACAGGCTGGCTGGATTCCGTACTTGCCAGCGGAGGTTATTCGGACACGGCAAGACAGGCAGCGGCGGATGCCATCGCAGGCAGCAATCCGATCGGCGACTGCCTTTATTTCGGAAACGGGAATTGGGGAATACAGATCGGAGATCACTATTTTCATTAAAGGGGAACGCCGTATTGAATGATGCGGCGCTCCCCTTTTAAAATGAGACTCCTGTTGGCATTTCCCCTTTGAGGTGATATGATAATCAGAAAGAAACAGGACCGGGGAAAAGCCAGGTTAAAGAAACGGGAAGGATAGAGGACTGGGGAACAGCGGTATGAATTATATCTTAATGCAGCAAAACGGTTGTTCCGTATGTTAAGGGCAGGACAGAAAATTTGATTCACAGGGAGATACAGACAATGGATATCAGGATAAGACCGTATGAAATGAAAGATCTGAAAGACGCAGTCATGATCTGGAATCAGGTTGTTGAGGAGGGCGCTGCATTTCCGCAGACAGAGCCATTGACTGAGGAAAGCGGACACAGATTTTTTGAGGAACAGTCTTTTACGGGGATCGCATGTGAGGAAGGCTCATGGGATGTCCTGGGACTTTATATTTTACATCCCAATAACGTCGGGCGCTGCGGGCATATCTGCAATGCCAGCTATGCGGTGCGCCCGGATTTGAGAGGGAGACACATCGGAGAAATCCTGGTAAAACACTGTATGGAAAAAGGGAGAGAACTCGGATTCCGTATCCTTCAGTTCAACGCCGTGGTCAGTACCAATACATACGCACTGAAACTTTATAAAAAGCTGGGCTTTGTGCAGCTCGGTACCATACCGGGCGGTTTCCTGATGAAAGACGGGCATTATGAGGATATCATTCCACACTACCACCCGCTGTAGGGAAACTGGGTTACTGGAAAAGCCGTCTGCTGGGATGTTTATACACTGTGGAATCCTTTCCCTATGATTTCGCTGGTATTGGAGATCAGTATAAAGGCTTCTTTGTCATTTTCCCGGATAAAATTTCTCAGCCTGACTGCCTGTACCCTGTTCAGCGCGGTCAGGATAATATATTTATCTTTGCCCGAATAAGCGCCCTTCGCATGGCAGACGCTGGCGCTGCGCTCCAGAGTGTGCACGATAAAATCACAGATCGGTTCCGGGTGGTCGCACACAACGTTAAAATATTTGGACAGGTTAAAGTTCTCGATAAAAGTATCGATCATGAAAGAGCGGATCGCCAGGCCGAGAAGGGAATACAGCCCGGTCTCTATATCAAATACAAAGAAGCCCGCCCCTGTGATCAGAGCGTCAGATATGAGCAGGGCGCGCCCGATATCAAAGCTGGAATATTTTTTCAGGATCATGGCAACGATATCAGTACCTCCGCTGGAAGCCCCGATGTTAAAAAGGATGGCAGACCCGAGCGCCGGGAGCACGATGGCAAAGCACAGCTCCAGCATCGGCTGGTCGGTGAAAGGCCCGTCCATGGGGAAAAAGCGCTCCATCGCTGAGAGGGAGACTGAGAGAAGGATGCTGCAGTAAGCGGTCTTTGCGGCAAATCTTTTCCCGAGGATGACCAGACCGATCACCAGGAGGATCATGCTCATGACAAGGTTAAAATCACCTGCGGAGATCACCCCGGTTTTTGCCACGAGCACGGCGAGGCCGGTGATGCCGCCAAAAGTGAAGTTATTTGTAAATTTGAAAAAATAAGTGCCAACGGCGATGAGAAGCGTGCTGAAAGTCAGCATGAAAAAATATTTGAACCGGTTTTTCATAGAAACCTCCTGTTCTTCCCGCCCTGTGTGGACGGGGAATTGTTTTTCTGTCTGTGGAGCAGGACTTTTCAGTCCTGGAGAAAATGCATAAAATACCGTCTATCCGAATTGTAATCTCTGGAATATGAAAAGTCAACGCATTAAGCGGGCAGAGAGCGGAGAGAATATTCCATACAGAGATTTTACAGATCAGGAGGATACAGGCCATGGAGAGACAGTTGTTGATCAGGGATGTATATGCAAGAGAGATACTGGATCCTGCGGGAAATCTGACTATTGAGACAGAGGTGCTGGCCGGGGAGGATGCGGTCGGAAGGGCATCGGCGCCGTCCGGCGTCTTTTTCGGCCGGTATGATACGAAAGGACCGCGGGAAGAGGGCGGGCCCGGTGCAGAACGATACTGCCAGGAGCAGCGCAGCCGGGACCAGCATCGCCGGGACCAATGCTGCCGGGACCGCGGCGTCAGAGAAGCGGCGGAGAATATAAACAGCAGGCTTGCGGACGAGATCATTGGCATAAATGTATTCTGCCAGGACGAGATCGACCGGATCCTGACCCGCGCTCAGCGGAATACGGATAAAAACAATTTGGAAACCAATGCCCTGTTGAGCATTTCCGTGGCAGCGGCGCGGGCGGCGTGCATGGCGCTGAAGCTTCCGCTGTATCGTTATCTGGGCGGCATACAGGCTGTAAAAATGCCGGCGCCTGTGATGAACATAATTAACAGTGGGCCACGCGGGAATGATACTGCGGGTATCCGGAGGTTTCTGATCGTTCCGGCAGGAGAGAGCGTCCCTTTCTGCGAACAGCTTCGGATGTGCGCAGGGGTCTATCGTTCGGTGGAAACAGTGTTGCGAGAGAGGGGATATCCTGCTGCCGTGGGGGAGGACGGAGCGTTTATCACGGAGGCGGCTGAGACGGGAGATGTTCTGCGGATACTCCGGGATGCGGCCGAGCGGCTCGGATACCGCATGGGGCGGGAACTCTCGTTTGCGCTCAGCGCGGAGACTTCCGGGATATATGACCCGCAGCAGGCTTATATCCCGGATCATGGGAAAAACAGGCCGAAGACAGCCGAAGAGATGATAAAATACTATGAAGATCTGAGCGCGGAATTTCCAGTCTGTTCCATTGCAGATCCATTGGACCGGGAGGACTGGAAAGGCTGGCAGATGCTGACGGAGCGGATCGGAAGCAGAGTACAGCTGGCAGGCGGCGCGCTTTTTGACGCGGATGCAGAGCGGATCAGAAAAGGAAGCCGCCTCGGCGCGGCGAATGCGGTCCTGATCAGACTGGACCGGATCCCCACTCTGACGGAAGTGGTCAAGGTGGTGCGGACGGCTCAGGAAGCCGGATACCGGGTAGCGCTTACCTGCTGTCCGGGAGAGACGGAAGATGTGTTTGCCGCAGATATCGCGGCAGCGCTGGGGATCGGACAAATATGGACAGGGGCGCCCTGCCATTCTGAGCAGACGGCAAAGTATAACCGGCTTCTGCGGATCGGGGAGACGCTGTGGCGGCCGGGAGCAGAAAAAGCGCTGTGTGGGGGCAAGGGGCAGAAAGACATTGACAGATAAGGGGACATCCCGTATTATTGTATTAAACTCATAGTACAATATGCGGGATGCTTTTTATTTCCGCAGAAACGGAGGAAACGACAATGTATGAGAACTTATCGAAACGTGCCCTGTACTGTATGTATGTGGCGGGCATTATCACTGGCGCAGTCGTCCTGGCCTTCATCGGCGCAGTGGATTATTTCTGGATCTTTCCTGAAGATCTGACTGCGGGAAAATGGATCTCACTGATCCTTGCCGTGCTGGTCCTTTCTGACGTCGCGGTCAGCCCGTATTTCCGCTACAACCGCTACCGGTACAGCATCAATGAAGAATGCATTGACATTATAGAGGGGTATCTGTTCGTGAAACGCAACATTGTTCCAATCGAGCGCCTGCACAAGCTGCAGACAAAGAAAGGGCCGATTGACCAGATGTTCGGCGTGGCAAAAGTGATCGTGACCACAGGGGGCGGCGATGTGACGCTGGAATTTCTCGAGGAGGAGCGGGCAGAGCAGATTGCGGAAACCCTGCGCAGGAGGATCAATGAGATCGCGGCAGGGCAGAGAGCAGGTGAGAGAGAATGAATGTGAAAGACAGAGAGAATCCGTCAGGAGGACGGACGGAAAAGCAGACAGAGAAGGCGCAGGGCATGCGGTTCCGCAATCACATTTCTATCATCGCGGAGCAGACAGGCGGGCTTCTGATCGCGCTTCTGATCGTGCTGGTCCCGTCCCTGCTGGAGAATATCGATGAACTCATGGAAACAGGGCTGAAATTCATGGACGGGAAATGGCTGCTGGTCAACCTGGGGCTGATTCTGTTTTTCCTCGTTGTCATCGCGCTCCAGACTGCTGTCTGGTCAAAGACCTACATATCTCTCCAGGACAATGCGGTCGTGATCGAGAGAAACACTTTGAATAAGAAGAAAAATACCATTGGCATCCGCAATATTTCCAATATTAATACCGAGCAGAATCTTTTTGAGATGCTCCTGGGTACGTGCAAGGTCAAGCTGGATACCAACAGCCGCTCCACCGCGGACAGCACGGATGTGAAGATTATCCTGAAAAAGGCGGATGCCCTGGCGTTTAAGCAGGAGGTGACGAGACGGATCCGTGATGCGGAGACGGGAGCCGGGCGGGGATTTTCTGCGGATTCTTCCGCTGGCTCTCCTGCTGGATTTTCTGCTGGTTCTCCTGCCGGTTTTTCTGCTCAGCAGGCGGATGCAGCAGGCGTGCCGGGGGACGCCCTGAGGGGAGCAGGGATGATGCCGGACGGAGATGCGGCTGAGACTGAGGATTATGACGTGCGCTCTGATCTGGGCGATATTCTGCATCATGGATTTTTCTCGATGAATATCCTGTCTGTGGCTGTCATCATACTCGGTATCGGCGGGGCAGCCGGCACGGTATTCCAGATCGTGGGAAGCCCGGATGCGGCTCAGACACTGATCGGAGCGGCGTCAGGCATCCTTGTGGCTGCTCTGATCGTGGCGTCCGCCCTGTGGGATACAGTCAAAGACTTTGTCAGATATTATGATTTCCGGGCGAAACGGCGGGGGGACAAGATCTACATCCGATACGGATTTCTCAAGAAAGTGGAGTACACGGTCCCGGTGGATAAGATACAGGCGCTGCGGCTTAAACAGTCCTTTGTCGCGCGTCTCGGGAAACGGTATATGGCGGAGATCGTCAATATTGGGATGGGCGATGACAAGGATGAGAAGAATTCCTTCCTCATCCTGTATTCGACAGAAGCGAAGCTGAATGAGAAGCTGGCAGCCCTGCTCCCGGAGTTCCTGGACGCGGCGGGGGTCATGGTGGAGCGCCAGCCTTCCTCTGTCTGGGCGGCATGGTCTGTCCCAGCGCTGATCTATACGGTGATCGTGGCAGCCTGCGCGGCAGTGTGCGCTTCCGCCATGCCGGAATATGGCCTTTGGGCAGCTGCGGGGGCGGCAGCGCTTGAAATCTGCCTGGCGGCGGGAATGATCCTGAAATATTTAACAGAAGGCTCGCTGGCGGGAAACGACTTCCTGAAACTGGCGAAAGGGTATTTCTCAAGGTCGTACCTGATCGTGAGATACTGGAATATCCAGTACGTCCGCTTCTTCAGAAACCCTCTGGCAAAGGCGTGCGGCATCCGGAAAGGCCAGATACATCTGCTCGCCTCAGCCGCCAATACATCGCATCCGATCCCGTATTTTAAAGGGAACGGGGAAGAGATCATAAAAGAAGGGATGCTCCGGTAAGGACATCCCTTTTATAATCACTGTGTTAGTGGTATACTATGGAAGTGATCAAAAAGACAAAGGAGAGTAAGAAATGAGTATCTATGACCTTACAGCATATGAAGTGATACAGAAAAAGGACCTTGCGGACCTGAAATCCCGCGGCGTACTGCTGCGGCACAAGAAGAGCGGGGCAAGGGTCCTTCTGATGGAAAATGACGATGAGAACAAGGTGTTTGCCATCGGTTTCCGGACACCGCCCTCAGACAGCACGGGAGTGCCGCATATCATGGAGCATTCCGTGCTCTGCGGATCCAGGGAGTTTCCGGTGAAGGACCCGTTCGTGGAGTTGGTGAAAGGTTCGCTGAATACATTTTTAAATGCCATGACCTACCCGGATAAGACGGTGTACCCGGTGGCGAGCTGCAATGATAAGGATTTCCAGAACCTGATGCATGTGTATATGGACGCGGTGTTCTATCCGAATATTTATCAGAGCGACAAGACATTCCGCCAGGAGGGATGGAGCTATAAGCTGGACAGCGCGGACGCGGACCTGGAGATCAGCGGCGTGGTCTACAATGAGATGAAGGGAGCGTTCTCCTCCCCGGAGGGCGTGCTGGACCGGGTGATCCTGAACTCTCTTTTCCCGGATACCTCCTATGCTAATGAGTCCGGAGGGGATCCCGAGGTGATCCCGGAGCTGACCTATGAGCAGTTCCTCGATTTCCACAGGAAATATTATCATCCATCCAACAGCTACATCTATCTCTACGGGGACATGGATATGGAAGAGAAATTAAGGTGGCTGGATGAGAAATATCTGTCGGACTTTGACCAGATCCAGGTGGATTCCCGGATCCGGTATCAGGAGCCGTTCGCTGAGATGAAGGAGGTCGTCCAGGAATATTCCATAGCAAGCGATGAAAATGAGGCGGATAATACCTATCTTTCGTACAATAAGGTGATCGGCACTTCTCTGGATGAAAAGCTGTATCTGGCGTTTCAGATCCTGGATTATGCCCTCCTGTCAGCGCCCGGCGCACCGCTTAAGAAGGCGCTCCTTGACGCGGGGATCGGGAAAGATATCATGGGCTCTTATGACAATGGAGTCTATCAGCCGATCTTCTCCGTGATCTCGAAAAATGCGAACATGGAGCAGAAGGAAGATTTTATCCGTGTGATCGAAGAGACACTGCGGGGGATCACGGACAGCGGCATCGATCAGAAGGCGCTGCGCGCGGGGATCAATTACTATGAATTCCGTTTCCGCGAGGCGGATTTCGGCAATTACCCGAGGGGGCTGATGTACGGGCTCCAGCTCTTTGACAGCTGGCTTTATGATGAAGAAAAACCATTTATCCATATGGAAGCGATCCCCACATTTGAATTTTTGAAAGAGCAGGTGGATACCGGCTACTTTGAAGGACTGATCCGCACCTGGCTGCTGGACAACCCGCACGGAGCTGTGGTGATCATCCGCCCGGAAAAGGGGCGCACCGCCCGTATGGACAGGGAGCTGGCAGACCGGCTGAAAGCGTATAAAGAGAGCCTGTCCGCAGAAGAGGCGGAAGCTCTCGTGCAGGCAACGAAAGACCTGGAAGCATATCAGGAAGAGGAGTCCGCGCCGGAGGACCTGGCGAAGATCCCGGTGCTCAGGCGGGAGGATATTTCCAGGGAGACCGCGCCAATCTATAATACAGAGATGGACGCGGACGGAGTGAAGATGGTGCATCACAATGTGGAGACGAACGGCATCGGATACGCGACGCTCATGTTCGACCTGTCCGGCATTGCAGAAGAGAAGCTGCCCTATGTGGGCATCCTCCAGAGTGTGCTCGGGATTATTGACACAACGAATTATGAATACGGCGCGCTGTTTAATGAGATCAATGTCCATACCGGCGGGATCGGCACATCACTGGAGCTGTACCCGGATGTCACAGAGGTAAAAGAAAAAGAATTCCGCGCCACGTTTGAGATGAAGGGAAAGGCGCTGTACCCGAAGATGGACGTGCTCTTCTCCATGATGCGGGAGATCCTGATGGAATCAAAGCTGGATGACGAAAAGCGGTTAAAAGAGATCATCTCCATGCTCCGCTCCAGGCTCCAGATGTCCTTCCTCTCCTCGGGACATACAACGGCTGCGCTGCGGGCCCTGTCATACACATCGCCCATCGCCAAGTTCAAGGACGATACGGACGGCATCGGATTTTATGAAGTGGTGAAAGCGATCGAAGAAGATTTCGACGGACATAAAGAAGAACTGATCCGGAACCTGAATGAAATCTCCGCGAAGATCTTCCGCGCGGACAACCTGATGGTCAGCTATACGTCCGCGGAGCAGGGGCTGGAACCGATGCTGGCGGCGTTCGGCGCGGTGAAGGACAGTCTGAATGACCGCTGCGGGACAGAGACGGCAGCAGGCTTACAGACAGGAGAAGGCGTGCAGGCGGGAGAAGGAGCGCGGACAGGAGACTTGCAGGCGGCAGAAGGAGCGCGGACAGGAGACTTGCAGGCGGCAGCAGACGGAGATTCAGAGACTGGGTGCGTGATCCACTGCAGGAAGCGCAATGAGGGATTCAAGACCTCTTCCAAAGTACAGTACGTCGCAAGAGCCGGCAATTTCATCGACGGCGGCGCGGAATACACCGGGGCGCTGCAGATCCTGAAAGTGATCTTAAGCTATGATTACCTCTGGCAGAACATCCGCGTTAAAGGCGGAGCCTATGGCTGCATGAGCAATTTCAACCGCATCGGAGAGGGATACCTGATCTCCTACCGCGACCCGAATCTGGAGAAAACTATGGAGATTTATGAGGGCGTTGTGGACTACCTGGAGAATTTCAATGTAGATGACCGCGACATGAACAAATTCATCATCGGCGCCATCAGCAATATCGACCGCCCCATGAACCCGGCGGCAAAAGGCAGCCGCTCCATGAACCTGTACATGAACCATGTGACAGAAGAAATGATACGCGAAGAAAGAGAACAGATCCTGACAGCAGGACAGAGCGATATCCGCGCACTTTCAAAAGTGCTCAGAGCAATGCTATCTGCGGAACAGATCTGCGTCATCGGAAGCGAACAAAAAATCGAAGAATGCAGGGAAATGTTCGGGGAAGTGCGGACATTGAGCTAATTGTCTGACAGCTTACCGAAAAGGGGTCTGACCCCTTGCACAAAAGGAGATGCTATGAACGAAAAGTACAAATCTGGCTTTGTCACACTGATCGGCAGGCCGAACGTTGGAAAATCTACATTAATGAATCATCTGATCGGGCAGAAGATCGCGATCACATCGAATAAGCCGCAGACGACCCGCAACCGGATTCAGACGGTTCTGACAACGGAAGAAGGGCAGATCATCTTTGTGGACACGCCGGGCATCCACAAAGCGAAAAACAAGCTGGGAGAATATATGGTGAATATCGCGGAGCGTTCGCTGAACGAGGTGGATGTGGTGCTCTGGCTGGTAGAACCGTCTACGTTTATCGGCGCGGGCGAGCGGCATATTATTGACCAGCTTAAAAAGGTGAAAACGCCTGTCATCCTTGTCATCAACAAGATCGACATGGTGAAAAAGGAGGAGCTGCTCCCGGCCATCGACATGTACCGGAAGGAGTATGATTTCGCTGAGATCGTGCCCGTGTCTGCGAGGAGCGGAGACAATACGGATGAGCTGGTGAAGGTAATCATGAAATATCTTCCATACGGCCCGCAGTTTTATGACGAGGATACGGTCACTGACCAGCCGGAGCGGCAGATTGTGGCGGAGCTGATCCGGGAAAAAGCGCTGCACTGCCTGAATGAAGAAATCCCCCACGGGATCGCAGTAGCCATTGACCGTATGAAGATGGAGCGGAAGGTCATGCACATTGACGCCACGATCATCTGCGAGAGGGATTCCCACAAAGGGATCATCATCGGAAAGCAGGGCGCTATGCTCAAGAAGATCGGCAGTACGGCGAGATATGAGATTGAGCGCCTGCTGGACTGCCGGGTCAACTTAAAGCTGTGGGTAAAGGTGCAGAAAAACTGGAGAGACAGCGATTACCTGATGAAGAACTTCGGATATCGGGAAGACGAATAAAAGAGAACAAAAAAGAAGACAGAAAGTAAGGGAAAAGCCGAAAAATGCCGGCAGCAGAAGGCGTGACATCGAGAGTCCATGCCAGGATGCTGCCGGCATTTGATTTACTTTACCGATTTACTTTCCCTTTCGGGACAAAGTGTATGCTCTTTTGAGACAAAGTGTATGCTCTTGCGGGGCAGTAAAGCAGGAGAACAAAGGTGAACAGCGCCAGAGCCCGGGCGTTACATACTGTGCTTTCATATTGAGCAGATCCTGAAGGTAAAATCTTCTCCTTCCTTTTTCCAAACTTATATTTGAATTCCGGCTGCAGGACTCAGCATGTAATCACAAAGCATTATGAGACGAGATTTGTCAAGGGAGTTTTCACTAAATATTCATGTTAAATGTAGGATTACAATACATATGTTACAACTGAATAATTAAAAAGCGAGGATAGACTCTCTTTGTGTTATATTTGAATCACCACAAAACAAAAATACATAAAGGAGCATCCTCGCATGGCAAGTATAACACAAGATATGAGATACCGTCTATCACTTATTAAATACGCTGAACGATCCAAAAATGAAATCTTAAATTCCACCTATCCCAAGGGCTGTAGCATTTACTTCTGCACAGTCGATATTTACTCTT
>CALWDM010000043.1 GCA_944376695.1 uncultured Mediterraneibacter sp.
CGGAATTGGCAGACGCCCGGGACTTAAAATCCCGTGGGTAGTAATACCCGTGCCGGTTCGACCCCGGCCTGCGGCATTATGTTAAGAGCTTCATATCCAGGATTCACCGGGATTTGAAGCTCTTATTTTTATACCTTTGATACAAAAAATTAACAGCTGTAAATGTACAACTCTTTCCTCAGACGGTTTTGCGAAGAGATTCTCTGATGATTCCAATGCAGCCAGGAGCAAACAGAGTGACAGGCTGAAAAACAGGTCGAAAAATGCCGGCGAAAAATGTTACAAACTTATTAAGAAATTATATTGACAAATAAATACAGTATGATATACTTTGAAAGCCAAAGTATTTAAGAATCAAAGTAATTTTGGCGGATTTGGAGAACGATGATGGTAGGAAAAATATGCGGAACCGGTTCTTACGCCCCGCATCGCGTGATGGATAATCACGATCTGGCAAAGATCGTGGAAACAAGCGATGAGTGGATACGGGAGAGGACCGGGATAGGAAAGAGACACATCATTGAGGAGGAGACAACTTCTTATATGGCGGGACAAGCTGCCCTGAGGGCGGTTGAGCAGAGCGGGATCGATCCGGCGGAGATCGAGCTGATCATACTCGCGACTTCCTCTTCTGAGACGGTGTTCCCCTGCGCGGCGTGCGAAGTGCAGAAAACGATCGGCGCCGTCCATGCCGCGGGTTATGATATGAACGCCGCCTGTACTGGATTTGTACTTGCGTTTAATACGGCGCAGGCATACATAAGCGCAGGGATCTGTAAGACGGTCATGGTCATCGGCGCGGACAGCATGAGCAACCTGGTGGATTGGACAGACCGCAGCACATGCATCCTTTTCGGAGACGGGGCAGGCGCTGTGATCCTGCGGGCCGAAGAGGGGATGCCGGTGCATATGGCAGCGCATTCTGACGGAGTGAAAGGCCCGGCTCTTACAGAGCTCAGCAGGCACCGGAAAGACTGGGATAAAGAAAACGACAGCGAGTCATATATCCATATGGACGGGCAGGCAGTGTTTAAGTTCGCGGTCCGCAAGGTCCCGGAGATCATAGAAGAAGTGCTGGATCAGGCCGGAATGAGACTGGATGAGGTCGATCACTTTGTGCTTCATCAGGCGAACCGGAGGATCATCGAGGCGGTGGCAAAGCGGCTGAAGACAGATATTTCAAAATTCCCCATGAACCTGGAAGAATATGCCAACACTTCGGCGGCGACTGTGCCGATCCTGCTGGACGAGCTGAACCGGAAGGATGTGCTCAAAAGAGGCGAGAAGGTCATGCTCTCAGGTTTTGGGGCAGGGCTTACATGGGCGGCATGCCTGTTTGAATGGTAAGGATGGGAACAGAAAAATGGGCGGTCTTCGGGACAGCCTGGCAGACTGGAAGGTAATTCCCGGCAGCGCCGGATTACACATATATTTTTTAACAAAGAAAGGAAAAAGAAACTATGTTAGAGAAGATCAAAGAAATCGTAGCAGAATCACTGAACGCTGACGCAGCAGAGCTTACCGAGGAGACAAACTTCAAAGATGACCTGGGCGCTGATTCCCTGGATCTGTTTGAAATGGTAATGGCATTTGAGGAAGAGTTCGAGGTAGAGATCCCGTCTGAGGATCTGGAGCAGATCGCAACGATCGGCGATGTCGTGAAATATCTGGAAGCACACAAATAAGACTGAGTTTGATTTTTAGAGAAAGAAAGGTTGTAGAGTATGAAGACAAAAGTAACCGAATTATTAGGAATCGAATATCCGATCATTCAGGGAGGAATGGCCTGGGTTGCTGAGTATCATCTCGCAGCCGCCGTATCCGAAGCCGGCGGCCTCGGGCTGATCGGTGCAGCGAGTGCGCCGGCTGACTGGGTGCGTGATCAGATCAGGGAAGCAAAGAAGCTTACTGACAAACCGTTTGGAGTAAATATCATGCTCATGAGTCCGTATGCGGACGATGTGGCAAAAGTGATCGTGGAGGAAGGCGTGAAAGTCGTTACGACCGGAGCCGGATCCCCGGAGAAATATATGAAGATGTGGAAGGAAGCCGGAGTTAAGGTTATCCCGGTCATCGCGTCCGTTGCGCTGGCAAAACGTATGGAGAGATGCGGCGCGGACGCGCTGGTGGCAGAGGGCACCGAGGCGGGCGGACACATCGGTGAGAACACGACCATGGTACTTGTACCGCAGGTTGTGGATGCAGTGAGCATCCCGGTCATCGCAGCAGGAGGGATCGCCGACGGAAGAGGGATCGCGGCGGCGTTTATGCTGGGCGCGCAGGGCGTGCAGATGGGAACTCACTTTGTAGTTACGAATGAATCTCAGGTTCATGAAAATTATAAGGATATGATCATCAAGGCAAGGGACATTGATTCCAGGGTGACAGGACGTTCTACGGGACATCCGGTGAGGGCGCTGAGGAATCAGATGACCAAAGAATACTTACAGAAAGAGCAGGAAGGAGCTTCCTTCGAGGAGCTGGAGCTGCTCACTCTCGGCGGTCTGAGAAAAGCTGTCGTAGAGGGAGATGTAAAGACCGGCAGTGTGATGGCAGGACAGATCGCGGGCATGGTCAAAGAGAAAATGTCATGCCATGACCTGATCCAGAAGCTGGTGAAGGAGACGGACGACCTGATCGGAGGAAAAGGATTCTATGAGTAAAATCGCATTTATGTTCCCGGGACAGGGAGCGCAGAAAGCCGGGATGGGTAAGGATTTTTATGAACAGAGTGAAACAGCAAGGGAAGTCATCGATAAGGCGGCGGAGCTGCTGGATATAGATATGAAAGCCTTGTGCTTTGAAGAAAATGACAGGCTGGACCAGACAGAGTACACACAGGCCGCGCTTGTGACAGTCTGTCTGGCAATGGAACATGTACTGAGAGAACGCGGATTAAATCCGGATGTGACTGCCGGGTTAAGCCTTGGCGAGTACTGTGCCATCGCATCTGCGGGCGGGATGACCACAGAGGACGCGGTCACCACAGTGAGAAAGCGCGGCATCCTCATGCAGAACGCTGTGCCCGGGGGCAAAGGCTCTATGGCGGCAGTGCTGGGTATGACAGGAGAGGCGATCGAGAAGGTCGTGGATGAGATCGACGGCGTGACCATCGCAAACTATAACTGCCCCGGACAGATCGTGGTCACCGGCTGGAAGGAGAGCGTGGAGAAAGCATCGGAAGCGCTTAAGGAAGCAGGCGCGAAGAGGGTGATGCCTCTCAATGTAAGCGGGCCGTTCCACTCCCCGATGCTGAAAGAGGCGGGCGAGGAACTGGGAAGAGTCCTGGAAAATGTGGAGCTCTCTCCCCTGGAAATCCCGTATGTGACAAATGTGACGGCAGAGTATGTGCGTGATATCAGTGAGACAAAGAAGCTGCTCGCAGAGCAGGTGGCGTCTTCCGTGCGCTGGCAGCAGAGTGTGGAGAACATGATCGCAGACGGCGTGGACACGTTCGTGGAGATCGGGCCGGGAAGGACACTGGCAGGCTTTATGAGAAAGATCAGCCGTGATGTGAAGGTTTACAATGTCAGCACATGGGAAGATGTAGATAAGGTGGTAAGTGAATTATGTTAAATGGAAAAGTTGCAGTAGTCACAGGCGCTTCCCGCGGGGTCGGAAGAGCTGTGGCGATCAGGCTGGCGTCAGAGGACGCGGCGGTTGTCATTAATTATAACGGGTCTAAAGATCGTGCTGAGGAAGTGAAAAAGGAGATTGAAGAAGCTGGCGGAAAGGCTGAGATCCGTCAGTGCAATGTCTCTGATTTCGCTGCATGCGAAGAGATGTTCAAGGAGATCATCTCCACCTTCGGAAGCGTTGATATCCTGGTAAATAATGCAGGGATCACAAGGGACGGCCTTCTGATGAAGATGTCTGAGGAAGATTATGATGCAGTGCTGGATACGAACCTGAAAGGGACATTCAACTGCATCCGCTTTGTGGCAAGGCAGATGATCAAGCAGAGAGGCGGACGCATCATCAATATGGCGTCCGTGTCAGGCGTCCTTGGGAATGCAGGACAGGCAAACTACTCTGCGTCAAAGGCAGGCGTGATCGGGCTGACAAAGTCAGCGGCAAGGGAACTGGCAGGCCGCGGGATCACAGTCAACGCCGTGGCGCCCGGATTTATCAATACAGAGATGACGGAAGTGCTGTCTGATAAGGTAAAAGAGGGCGCGGTCGCGCAGATTCCGCTGGGAAGATTCGGAGAGACAGAAGACATCGCGAGTGCAGTGGCATTCCTGGCGTCGGATGAGGCGCGGTATATAACCGGGCAGGTACTCAATGTAGACGGCGGAATGGCGATGTGATTTAAGTGAGACCTGCATCTTGAGAAAGAAAAGCTCATGCAGGTTTACCTGCAGATGGGTATTTCTTTCTCAAGATATTGGGCGAACGCCCACAGCGAGATGAAGCAGAGCGGAATCGAGCTGAGCAGGTCGGGGTTCCTATGGGAGGTTTCCGCCGGGACGGTCTGTGTTGCCCCTGCGGACGCGCTCTCGCTCGGGCCGGAACGCAGCGGTACTAAGGCTGCAAAGGACGCAGCCTAAGTGCCGGCGTTCCTCTACGGTCCTTAGTGACAACGCAGACCGTCCCGGCTGCGCGGGCCCAAAAAGGGAGCTCGATCTTACCGGGAGGGGTTGGGGAGGTCGCGGTGCTTCCTCCCCAACGTTTAGCAAGTGGAAAAGACTGGGTGTGGATTTCTTGCAGCAAGTTTAGAAAGCGGGAATTTGAATTGGAGGGGACAGACAGTCTGGTGTCTGTTTCGGAAAGGGTTGGTTTTGATAAGATGAAGAGAAGAGTTGTGGTTACCGGGCTGGGGGCTGTGACGCCGATCGGGAATACGGTGGATGAGTTCTGGGCCGGGATTAAGGAAGGCAGGGTCGGGATCGGACCGATCACGAAGTTTGACGCGTCTGAGTTTAAGGTGCAGATCGCGGCTGAGGTGAAAGATTTCGTGGCAAAGGAGCGCATGGACTTTAAGGCGGCGAAGAGGATGGAGCCGTTCTCACAGTATGCGGTGGCTGCTGCGAAGGAGGCTTTTGAGGATGCCGGGCTTGATATGGAGAAGGAAGATCCGTTCCGTGTGGGCGTGATCGTTGGCTCCGGGATCGGAAGCCTGCAGTGTGTGGAGACGAACTATGAGAAGATCCTGACAAAGGGACCGAACAAGGTGAACCCGCTGATGGTTCCGCTGATGATCTCGAATATGGCGGCAGGGAATATTTCGATCCAGCTCGGGCTGAAAGGAAAATGCACGAACGTAGTGACAGCCTGCGCTTCAGGTACTCACTGCATCGGAGACGCGTTCCGTGCGATCCAGTACGGTGATGCGGATGTGATAGTGGCAGGAGGCACGGAAGCTTCTGTTTGCCCCACAGGTATCGCAGGATTTACCGCTCTGACTGCGCTGTCCACGACAAATGACCCGGAACACGCATCCCGTCCGTTTGACAGGGACAGGGACGGATTCGTCCTCGGCGAAGGCTCGGGTATCGTAGTGCTGGAGGAACTGGAGCATGCGCAGGCCAGAGGGGCAAAGATCTACGCAGAGCTGGTGGGATACGGCGCGACGGCAGATGCTTACCATATCACTTCCCCGGCGGAAGACGGAGAAGGCGCGGGAATGGCGATGAAACTGGCAATGCAGGAAGCAGGCGTCCAGCCGGAGCAGATCGACTATATTAACGCTCATGGGACGAGCACGCACCACAATGATTTGTTCGAGACAAAAGCGATCAAGCTTGCTCTCGGCGATGCGGCGAAAGACGTGGTCGTGAATTCTACAAAGTCCATGATCGGACATCTGCTCGGGGCAGCAGGCGGCGTGGAGTTCGTTGTCTGCGCGAAGAGTATCCAGGAAGGATTCATCCATCAGACAATGGGTACAGAGAATGTGGATCCGGAGTGTGACCTGAACTATGCGGTTGGCGCGCCGGTGGAGAAGGACGTGAACTATGTGCTCACGAATTCCCTCGGGTTCGGCGGACACAATGCGACACTGTTGTTAAAGAAATATGAAGGGTAAGGTGTACGGGATGAAAGTAGAACAGGTATTAGAACTGGTCAAAGCTGTTTCAGAGTCAGAACTTACGGAATTTAAATATGAGGAAGATGGTGTAAAGCTTTCACTGAAAAAAACATGTGACAGGATCGTACCGGTAGCTGCTCCGACGCCGGTGGCTGTGGCAGCTCCCGGCATACCGGGGGCAGCTCCGGCAGTTATCCCGGCAGCTTCCGTTCCGGCGGCAGCGCCGGCATCTGCTCCGGCAGGAACAGCACCGGCGGAGACTCCGGCGGCAGCGCCGGCAGGCGTAGCGGCAGCGGAAGATGCGCTCCCGGCAGGAAATATCGTGAAATCACCGCTTGTAGGGACATTTTATGCGGCTCCGTCCGAGGATGCGGCTCCTTTCGTTAAGGTTGGCGACAGCGTGAAAGAGGGGCAGGTGCTCGCGATCGTGGAGGCAATGAAACTGATGAATGAGATCGAGAGCGATTTCACAGGTACAGTGAAAGAAATCCTTGTGGAAAACGGAGAGGCAGTGGAGTTCGGACAGCCGCTCTTTGTAATAAGCTAGTCCGCACATGCGGCACAGGCCAGGGCGCCCGTGCAGGCTGGCCTGCAGAGGACGGCCCGGCCTGTGCCATATGGCGGCAGCAATACAGCGAGAAGGAGCTGCGCAGCAGCGGAATCGAGCTGGAATGTGCGGGCGGAAATGCGGAGTACATGCGGGTTGCAAATGAACAGATAAAGAAAGGTGCATGGAATTATGAATAGTTTAAATGTAGAGCAGATCCAGGAGATCATCCCCCACAGACACCCCTTCCTCCTGATCGATAAGATCGAGGATTATGTGCCGGGGGAATATGCAGTCGGATATAAAGCAGTGACATACCGCGAAGATTTCTTCAAAGGACATTTCCCGCAGAAGGCAGTGATGCCGGGCGTCCTGATCCTTGAGGCGCTGGCGCAGACAGGCGCGGTGGCGATCCTGAGTATGCCGGAGAATCAGGGCAGGATCGCATTTTTCGGCGGCGTCCAGAAATGCCGTTTCAAAGGAATGGTATTCCCGGGGGATACGCTGAAACTGGAGACGAAGATTATTAAGAGCAAAGGTCCTGTCGGAGTAGGACAGACGACGGCTTATGTAGACGGAAAGGTAGTTGTCAGCGCGGAACTGACATTTATGGTAGGGGAGTAATAGAAGATGATTGGAAAAGTATTGATCGCCAACCGCGGCGAGATCGCAGTCCGGATCATCCGGGCGTGCCGCGAGATGGGTATTGAGACGGTCGCGGTTTATTCGGAGGCGGACAGGGACGCGCTGCACACACAGCTGGCGGACGAGGCAGTCTGCATCGGCCCTGCGCCGTCTTCTGAGAGCTATCTGAACATGCAGAATATCATCAGCGCGACTCTCGTGTCCGGGGCGGATGCGATCCACCCGGGATTCGGGTTCCTGTCAGAGAACAGCAAGTTCGCCGAGCTGTGCGAGCAGTGCAACATTACATTTATCGGCCCTAAGTCCCAGGTCATCCAGAGTCTGGGGAATAAATCCGAGGCGAGGAACACGATGATCAATGCCGGCGTGCCGGTGATACCGGGCAGCAAAGATCCGATCTATGACGCAGAGACCGGAGCGCAGGCAGCGGCTGAGATCGGCTATCCGGTGATTGTCAAGGCGGCTCTCGGCGGGGGCGGCAAAGGGATGCGCGTGGCTGAGACGCCGGAGGAATTTGAAAACAGTTTCAACACGGCGCAGAAGGAAGCTCAGATGGCTTTCGGGGATAATACGATGTACATCGAACATTTCGTCCAGCATCCCCGCCATATTGAGTTTCAGATTCTTGCGGATGAGCACGGGAATGTGATCCATTTAGGAGAGCGCGACTGCTCGATCCAGAGGAATCATCAGAAAATGATTGAAGAGTCCCCGTCCATCGCGCTTACGCCGGAGCTGAGAGAGAAGATGGGAGAGGCAGCCGTGAAGGCGGCAAAAGCAGCCCATTATACCAATGCAGGTACCATCGAATTTCTGTTGGAAAAGAACGGGAATTTCTATTTCATGGAGATGAACACCAGGATCCAGGTAGAGCATCCGGTCACAGAATGGGTGACGGGCATCGATCTGGTAAAGGAGCAGATCCGCATCGCAGACGGGCAGTCTCTGAGCTATAAACAGGAAGACGTTCATATTACGGGACACGCCATCGAGTGCAGGATCAATGCGGAAAACCCGGCGAAGAACTTCCGCCCCTCGCCGGGAACGATCACAGACATGTACCTTCCGGGCGGAAAAGGCGTACGCATCGACTCCGCTATTTACAGCGGGTATACTGTGCCGCCGTACTATGATTCCATGCTGGCGAAACTGATCGTCCACGCAAAGAACCGGAGCGAAGCGATCAAAAAAATGCGCAGCGCCCTCGGGGAAGTGATCATAGAAGGAATCGATACCAATGTGGATTACCAGTATGAGATCCTGAACCATCCAGACTTTATAAGCGGGAATATTGATATAGAGTTTATAGAAAATATGTAAATTGTCAGATAATATTGGCAAAAGGGGTCAGACCCCTCTTAAGAGGGGTCTGACCCCTTTCAGGAAAGTTGTTCCTTTTGGAGGTTAAATTGATGAAATTAAAAGATATGTTCAAAAAGACCAGCAGCCGTTCTCATTATATATCTCTCACTGCAGGGAAACCGGAAGTCCCGGCCGGACTTCTGCGCAAGTGCAACAAATGCGGTGCGGCGATTATTGCTGAGGATGTGAAGAACGGGTACTATATCTGCCCGAAGTGCCGCGGGTATTTCCGTGTCCACGCGTATCGGAGGATCGAGATGCTGGCGGACGAGGGTTCGTTTGAAGAATGGGACAAGGAGATGGACTTTGTCAATCCCCTTGATTTCAAAGGGTATGAAGAAAAAGTTGCCCGTTTAAAGGAGCATACAAACCTGAATGAAGCGGCCGTCACAGGGAAGGTCATGATTAACGGAAATCCGGCTGTGATCGGTGTGTGCGACGGAAGGTTCATGATGGCAAGCATGGGACATATCGTAGGAGAAAAGATCACAAGGGCGGTGGAGCGGGCGACCGCAGAGAAGCTCCCGGTCATTATCTTTACCTGTTCCGGAGGGGCGAGGATGCAGGAAGGCATCGTATCACTGATGCAGATGGCGAAGACATCCGCAGCACTGAAGCGGCACAGCGAAGCGGGACAGCTTTATATTTCCGTGCTGACAGATCCCACTACTGGAGGGGTCACCGCGAGTTTTGCGATGCTCGGTGATATTATCCTCGCAGAGCCAAAAGCACTGATCGGATTTGCAGGCCCCCGGGTCATTGAACAGACGATCGGACAGAAACTTCCAAAAGGGTTCCAGCGGTCAGAGTTCCTTCTGGAGCACGGTTTTGTAGACCGGATCGTGGAGAGAGAAGAGATGAAGGACGTTCTTTCGCAGATCCTGGAGATCCACAGCGGAAAGAAAACGCCGGATACAGAAGCATCCTCTGAAGAGAAGGCTGTGGAAAGGGCAGTCAGCAGCAATCTGACAGCATGGGAGAGAGTGCAGATATCGAGGAAAAAGGACCGCCCGGTCGGGACAGATTACATTGGCAAACTGTTTACGGATTTCATGGAGTTCCACGGCGACCGTTATTTTAAGGACGATCACGCGATCGCAGGGGGCATTGCGTATTTCCACGGAATGCCGGTGACGGTGATTGCACAGGCAAAAGGAAAGACAACAAAAGAAAACCTGGACAGGAACTTTTCCATGCCGTCGCCGGAGGGATACAGGAAGGCACTGCGGCTGATGAAGCAGGCGGAAAAGTTCGGACGCCCGGTCATCTGCTTTGTGGACACTCCGGGGGCTTTCTGCGGGCTTGAAGCGGAAGAGAGAGGCCAGGGGGAAGCCATCGCGAGAAATCTGTTTGAGCTTTCCGGACTGAAAGTACCGGTCCTGTCAGTCGTGATCGGCGAAGGCGGAAGCGGCGGCGCCCTTGCGATAGCTGTGGCAGATGAAGTATGGATGCTGGAGAATTCCATTTATTCGGTCCTGTCGCCCGAGGGATTTGCAAGTATCCTCTGGAAGGACAGCAAGAGAGCCAGCGAGGCGGCGGAAGTCATGAAACTGACCGCGCAGGATCTGGAGCGCCTGGGTATTGTAGAGCAGGTGATCAGCGAACCTGCGGAATTTACGGAGGAAAATCTGGACGTTGTATGCGGGGATCTGGACGCCAGGATCAGAGCGTTTCTTGAAACATACTGCGCAATGGATACAATGAAGTTGACAGAAAAGCGGTATGAGAGATACCGCAGGATGTGAGGATAAAAATGAAAAATATCAGAATTGGTGAGAAAATCACAAAAATACCGCTGATCCAGGGCGGGATGGGCGTTGGCATCAGCCTGGGAAGGCTGGCAGGGACAGTTGCCGGAGAAGGCGGCATCGGTATCATCTCCAGCGCTCAGATCGGATACCGGGAAGCGGACTTTGACAGAGCGCCCGCAGAGGCAAATCTCAGGGCGATAGAAAGTGAAATGGAGAAAGCACGCTCGATCTCATCTGACGGGATCATAGGTTTTAATATTATGACTGCGCTGAAAGAGCACGCGGCTCATGTGAAAGCAGCAGTCAGGGCAGGGGCGGACATTATCATCTCAGGGGCAGGTCTTCCCACGGCTCTGCCTGAGCTGACAGCCGGAAGCAATACAAAGATCGCGCCTATTGTGTCAACAGACAAGTCTGCAAATGTCCTTCTGAAATACTGGGACAGAAAGTATAAAAGGACTGCGGACCTGGTCGTGATCGAGGGCCCGGAAGCAGGCGGGCATCTCGGCTTTAAGAAAGAGGAGCTGGCAGAGTATACGCAGGAATCCTACGGGGAAGAGATCAGGAAGATCATCCGCACGGTAAAGAGCTATGCGGAAAAGTACAATACAGAGATCCCGGTCGTTGTGGCGGGCGGAATCTATGACAGCAGTGATGTGCAGCGGGTAATGGGACTGGGAGCGGACGGCGTCCAGGTGGCGACACGGTTTGTCACTACAGAAGAGTGCGATGCGGATATTCGATATAAGCAGGCGTATATCAATGCCTCGAAAGAAGATATTATGATTGTGAAAAGTCCGGTGGGCATGCCGGGAAGGGCGATCTTAAATCCGCTCATGGAGCAGGTGGCAAAAGGGATCCAGATCCCCCACAGTCCCTGCCACAGATGCCTGTCAAAATGTAATCCGGCCGATATCCCGTATTGTATTACGGATTGCCTGATCAATGCGGTAAAAGGAAATATAGAAAAGGGACTCCTCTTCTGCGGCGCAAAAGCGTGGAAGGCGGAGAAGATAGATACCGTCAGGGAAGCGGTACGGGAGCTGTTTGCCTGACAGAAAGGAGAGAGAGCATGAACCCGCGTGAGACCATCAACGATATCCTTGTGAATCTTTTCAAAGAAATATGGAAGCTGGAGGAGGATGCTATCATAACAGAAGAATTCAGGGATATCACGAACAACGATATGCATATCATAGAAGCGATCGGTCTGTCCGGAGAGAATACCATGTCCATGGTGGCAAAAAAGATGGGGATCACGGCAGGTTCTCTCACAACGTCAGTAAACGGGCTTGTAAATAAAAAATACGTAGTACGCCAGAGAAGCGAGCAGGACCGGCGCGTTATATTCCTGCGCCTTACGGAAAAAGGTGTCAAAGCATATGAACATCACCAGGAATATCACCGGCAGATGACAGACGCGGTCATCGATACGCTGGGAGATGCAGAGATCCCTGTACTCGTAAAAACACTGAAGGGACTGTCTGAGTTTTTCAGAGGATATAAGGACAGGATACAGAATTGAGTGTAAGAATAAAAAGTTTTATGTGAGAAGTTTTATATGGAATTTTATATGGGAAGCAAAAAAATTTGACCTTTTCTTTAAAATGAGGTACAATCCCCTATGGAACTTTGAAGATCGAGTTGAATATTCAGTGGCACTGACATCAATACAGATGCCAATGCCGGAAATACTTGGTTGTATGATTCAGGAGGGAACAAGTATGGCATTAAAGAAAGTAAATTCAACAGCAAAAAAAGCAGCTGAGGCCAGGGCGGAATCAGCGAAGACAGAAGAGAAAACCGTAAAGGCCGAGACTGCAAAGTCTAAGGACAAAGCAGAAAAGTCAGGACCGGCAAAGGCCATAGAGACAAAGAAAGATACAACGAAAAAGCTTGAGACAAAAGCAGCAGTTTTAGTAGATACACCGGCAGAAGAGAAGACAACTGCCAGGAAGACAACAGCAGCAAAGAAGACAACAGCAAAGAAAACAACGGCAAAGAAGACAACGGCAAAGAAGACAACGGCAGCAGCAAAGAAGGCGGCTAAAAAGTCTGAGATCAGCACAGAGATCTTCCTGCAATTCTCTGGAAAGGAGTATACACAGGCTGAGATCCTTCAGAAAATAAAAGATATCTGGACATATGACCTGAATAATAATGTTGATGACATCAAAGACGTACAGATTTATCTGAAACCGGAAGAGTCCGCAGCATATTATGTAGTGAACGGCAACACGACCGGAAAAGTAGTGCTGTAAGGTCAGATGCGGCATCAGAAAAACAGAGTCCTCTCTGTACCGGAAAATTCCTTTCAGGGAACTTTCCCGGGCGGAGGGGATTTTTCTTTTTCATCATTGTGGTATAATGATTGTACATTCATACAATCCGAAGCGGCTTCACCGCTTCGCCCCGCCGCGCGGGGATTATACCGGGCCCCGGCTTGGAAAGTAAATGCCGCTGGCGCGGCGCTTCCTTTCCTGCGCACGTGGTATAATGATTGTATATTCGTACAATCCGAAGCGGCTTCACCGCTTCGTCCCGCCGCGGGCGGAGATTATACCGGGGAGCCATGGCTTGAAAAGTAAATGCCGCTGGCGCGGCGCTCCCTTTTCTGTGCGCATGGTATCATGAGGGAGAAATGGAGAGGAAGGCAATGCAGGAAAACATGAAACTGGAAAAAGAACGGCTCGAACAGCAGATTCGTTTTATCACAGAAGTGGACAGAGTAAAAAATATTTTCCGCCAGACTTATCTTGCCGACGGGCGGAGAAAGGAAAATGACGCTGAGCATTCCTGGCATCTGGCGCTCTCAGCCATCCTTCTGAGAGAGCATATGAAGGATGATGCGGATCTGACAAAGGTTATGGTCATGGCGCTGATCCACGACCTCGTCGAGATCGATGCCGGAGATACTTATGCCTATGACGAGGCAGGGGCAGCGACAAAGAGAGAGCGGGAGGTGAAGGCTGCGGACCGTATCTTCGGGCTGCTCCCGGAGGACCAGGGGACATATTTCCGGGAACTCTGGGAGGAGTTCGAGGCTTATGAGACAGCAGAGGCAAAATTCGCCCATCTGCTGGATAATTTCCAGCCCCTGCTCTTAAACGACGCGTCAGGCGGAAAGAGCTGGGCAGAGCACGGCGTCCATAAGTCCCAGGTGTGCAAAAGGAATGAGCGCATTCCTGAGACGTCAGAGATCGTGTGGGAGAAGATGCTGGAGATCATGGATAAACATATAGAGAAAGGGAACCTAAAAGCAGACTGACCGGACAGGAGGTATGGCAGAGAGATGTATGAGAAAGAGATCGGACAGCTCCAGGAGATGATCGATGAGAGCAGCAGGATTGTATTTTTCGGGGGCGCAGGCGTTTCCACTGAGAGCGGGATACCGGATTTCCGCAGCGCGGATGGCATTTATCACCAGAAGTATAAGTATTCTCCGGAACAGGTAGTGAGCCATACCTTTTTCATGCGTTATCCGGAAGCGTTTTATGAATTTTACAGGGGAAAAATGATGGCGCTGGATGCGAAGCCGAACCCAGCTCACCTGAAGCTGGCGGAACTTGAAAAGGCAGGGAAGCTGACCGCAGTCGTGACCCAGAATATCGACGGGCTCCACCAGGCTGCCGGGAGCCGGAATGTATACGAGCTGCACGGGAGCATCCACAGGAATTACTGTATGAAATGCGGGAAATTTTATGACGCTGAATATGTGAAAAATTACGACGGGGTGCCAGGGTGTGAGTGCGGCGGCATAATCAGGCCGGATGTAGTGCTCTACGAGGAAGGGCTGGACCAGGCGACCATACAGGGAGCGGTCCGCGCGATCTCACAGGCAGATATGCTGATCATCGGAGGCACTTCGCTGGTCGTGTATCCGGCAGCAGGATTTATCGATTATTTCCGGGGAAAGTATCTGGCAGTAATCAACAAGTCGGAAACAGCGAGGTCAGTCCGCGCGGACCTGACCATCGCCGCTCCGATTGGTGAGATCATGAGCAAGATCAGAGTGTGACCACCATGGTATGGGTAGAAATCCTGCCGCAGGGAGACTGTCATGGAGACCGCGAAAGCCAGACTGGCCTCCTTACAGGCAGAAGGTGAAGATCACATCCGCGATCAGAAGTATAAATAAGATCAGGCTGACCGGATAAAGCGTCTTGTCAGACATTTTGCCGGTCAGTTTTTTAAACAACGGCTGAAGGCCATACAGGAAGACCATGCCCCCGATACCGAAGCGGATACTCGGATTGAGCGCGATGCGCCCCTCGAAGTTAAAGGCAAAACGGCGGTAATCCCAGAGCCATTCCCCGTGGGTGAATTCCATGATATAGCTTGCCGCCAGCTCAATGGCTGTGGTAATGAGCACGATCCCGATGAAGACAAGGACCGGCGTCACTGGGAGCTTCCCGATACAGATGCGCTTCTCCTTCAGTTTCCACAGACAGAGGAGGAGCACAAGGGCTCCGACTCCATATATGATGCAGTAAGGGCCGAAGAGTACGCCTCTGTTGGAAAATCCCCAGCGGTACACGACCACCTCCAGAAATACTTCATAGATCCACCCAATCATAGAGTACAGCATAAAATAAAGAAAATATTCGGAAAGTTTCTTTTGTATGTTTAATTTCATATCTTGTATACCTGCCTTTCATCGCGCCCATCTTCCAGAGGCTCCGCATGGGAGGGGCAGCCCGGTTTCTGTCACAGGCAGCCCGATCTCCTGAGATTCGACATGGCCGCCCCATGGTTTGAGTTCTGTCGCGATCATATAAGTCAGGACCGCAGGGGCAAGTCCCGTAGTATAAGAATTTACAAGGAAAAACAGAGCGTCCTCTGAGAGGAGCTTTGTACACAGTTTAATGAGAGGATGGATCATGTCCTCGATCTTCCAGATCTCGCCTTTCGGCCCTCTCCCATATGAAGGCGGATCCATGATAATGGCGTCATAAGTATTTCCCCTGCGGATCTCGCGCTCCACAAATTTCACACAGTCGTCTACAAGCCAGCGGATCGGCGCGTCCTTAAGCCCTGAGGAGACTGCGTTCTCTTTCGCCCATCCGACCATGCCTTTGGAGGCGTCCACATGGGTGACTCTGGCTCCGGCGGCCGCTGCCGCAAGGGTAGCGCCGCCTGTGTAGGCAAAGAGGTTCAGCACTTTGACCGGACGCCCGGCGCTTCGGAGTTTTTCAGAAAACCAGTCCCAGTTGACCGCCTGCTCCGGAAACAGGCCGGTATGCTTGAAGCTGAAGGGCTTCAGGTTAAATGTGAGCGGACCGTAATGGATCTGCCACTGCTGCGGCAGGTGGAAGAATTCCCAGTCTCCGCCTCCCTTTTTGCTGCGATGGTAATGACCGTTCATCTTTTTCCAGCCAATGTGCGTTTTCGGAGTGTCCCAGATAACCTGGGGATCCGGGCGGACGAGGAGATATTCGCCCCAGCGCTCCAGCTTCTCTCCTTTCGAACAGTCTATGACTTCGTAATCTTTCCAGTTGTCAGCGATCCACATAGATGAAATCCCTTTCTAAGTAATTTTATTGCAAATATCAGAAGCCTCGGCTCCTGGACTGGATTTTCAGTATATTCATCTGATTATAGCACAGAAAGAAATCTCGGAGAAGAGTAAAATACAGATTTCGACTTCTTTAGAATTCCTTAAGTATAACTTAAAAACAAACGGGTTTACGATATCCCGCACAGTTGACGCAAAAATCTAAAAAATCCTGTCAACCATGCGGGTTTGAAGGCATTTGCAGACAGTGAAAAACATTTGGAAACCTTGAATGAAATATGTACGGTTTACAACACGTTTACAACAAATCTGTTTTAATCTTCTCGATTTGTTCCCTGAGCTCTTCAATGGTACGATGTCCATAAATCCCATTCGTGATATCGTTCTGGAATGAATGCCCCATCATCCGTTTACGGTCATTCTCGTTCACACCGTATTTTTCGCAAAGCCGTGAAAAGGTGTGCCGGCAGTCGTGAGGGGTGTGCTTCTCAATTGCGAGATCGGCTAATATTTTATACATCGCTGATCTGAATTTCTGGTTGCTGATCGGGAAGAGCTTTCCGTACTGTCTAATCCTTCGGCGTACAAGAGGGACGATAGCGCTGTGGATCGGGACAATGCGATCCTTTCCTGCCGCTGTTTTAACGCCGCCCCGAAAATAAAGGCTTTTCAGATTCACCTCAAGATCTTTAAAAGCGGATATGCGGAATCCTGAATAACACATAATCAAGATCATTTCAACGGTTTCGTCTTCTTTGTTTTTCCACAATATTTCCAGATCGGGATCTGAAAAAGGTATGCCGTGTTCGTCGTCATCGGCAATTTTGATCCGCGTAAACTGTGCATATCCTTTTTCACAGATGTCATTCGCGATAGCGTACCGATCCATCTGACTCATCAGAGCTTTAACAAGTTCGGCCGAAGAGTAGGACAGGCGATTTGCCACACTGTCAATTGCTTCTTGTAAGTCATCTGCTTTTAAATCCGCATAGATGGAGTTGTGGATAGCAGCACAATTTTTAAATGCGGCTGACATGCTGTTTTCCGTCGCTGTGCGTTTCCCTGGATGACCGTACTCTTGGCCAAACTTATCAAGATAGTATTTCTCATACACCTCTGCGAACGTAGGCTTTTCTTCATTTCCCACGGACAATACAGCCTTGTTGTAGTCGGACACAAGATTGTCAAGGATTTTTGCTCCAGATGCGACTGCACCGCGCATCTCTTTTTCAATCAGTATTTCATCCCCCGGCTTATATGTTCCTGCCTTGTATGATGTCAGCACAGCAAGCCCGACCATCCTGTCGGACACGTAGCATAGGGCAGGAGGCGTTTTCTTCCTGCCGTTGTCATATTCTTCGGTTGCTGGTGGATAGACGCCATATGGGTTCCTGCGGCCCTTGCCGAGGTATCGGATCTGCCCATATCCGTTGGGGAGTTTTTGGAATTTCTTGCGTCTTGGCATGGTTATCACCTTCTTTCTGGGTATAAAAATAACAGCCAGCACAAATGTTCTGGATTGTGTGACTGTTCCGAAGATGATACAATATTCCGTGGATAAGGTATCGTATATCTTCGGATATACACTTCTGCCCTGGTGTTGGCGCACCGGGGCGGTTTTTTGGTATTAATATAAGAACATAAATCAATCATTTAATTCAGCAAGAATTTCTTCCGGAATAAAAGAAGATGGTATTTTTGCAAGTGCTGCTAATGTCCGCAAAGTCGCATTTAGATGGGGAAGGAGTTCCTTCATTACCATATCGCGCTTGGATGTATAATCGGAATCTCCATTTTTATCTAAAAATCTACCTTCAAGCTCAATTCCGATATAAAATGATTTTTCTTCAATGTCTTTTTCGGACTCTTTTCTCATTTCTAATTTACAGCTTCCTATATATTCGTTACTTGTAGGAGTTGTATCGGAAATAACGCGAGGGTAAATAATTATCTGGAGTTGCTCGTTTTGCGGAATCTGTTTATCGTTCACCTGCAAAAGTGGGACTCTGATAGATTTTAATATTATTTTTGACATTACATTTCCTCCAGTTCTTCCACGTGTATAATATTTTCTCGGTGCGGATCTTCTCTCGGGATGAAAGAAATAATATTTTCTCCGGATACACTGTTATCTTTTATTGGCGATCTGGACGTATGTTTTACGGAATTAGTATATTCTATAACGGCATCATTAATAAATTGATTTAGGCTAATTCCGAGATCGCGAGCTGCTTCGGCAGCCTTTTCATGAACGTACGGTGACATTCTCAACGCAAATTTCCCCGTATATGTTTTTGAGGTTTTACATAATGGTGTTGGAATAGAAATCCCAAATTCTTTTGCTGTATCCAACCATTCCTGTTCATTCTCTTCCAATTCCTTGATTGCCTCTTCAGATGTTTCACCTTGCCCAACACATCCTTTAAGAGCTTTGCTTTCGGCAACCCAAAAGATATGATCGTCAACTTCCATTTGATAAACATTAAATTCATACAGCATTTTAATGACCCTCCTTAATGGTATCAAACAACCCTTTGAGCTGTTTGATATATGCTTCTTTTACCGTCTTCCCGTGACGTGGTATAGGGATTACAGTCCCAGAAGCGGGGTGGACAACTTTCATATGGTTTCCACCGCCTACTACGATACACCCGAAGTATTCAGCTAAGGATTGAACTTCATCGAATGTTATATCATTTGGTATCGGCTTTCTATAAAATTTCTTCAGCCTCTTTTCAATAGTACTCATATTATCTCCTATTGTATGATTATGATATCATATATGATATTAAAAATCAAAAATATCTTTCAAATTCTTTTAAAAACACCACACTTATATGATCGCTTATGCGTTCATATCTACCTTACCTAAAACTTTCCCGATACAGTGTATATCTTCCGCCCCAGGGATGGTTTTATATTTTGGATTGTGGGATAATAGCCCATCTTCTCCAACTTCCTTGATATAGCACTCGTTATTTACCATAAAAATTCCGATTTCGCCGGTATTCAGAATTGCTACTATCAGTAAGGCGGTGCTCACGATCAAGCTCAGTTCCTCATATGTACTCATAATAATCACCACCTTCCGCAAGGACTCGGAATCGGGTGAGAGCACGTCCCCCGGCTGCCCGGGTAAGTGCATTATTCTGTTTGGATGCCCCGGCGGCTCTGGGAGTGCCGCGGCGGGGGGGTTGTCGTATTATTATCTTTTTCTGCGCTTCATCTCAAGTTAAGACGGCTATAACTTGATTAAAGATGAATCATTCAAATATTCTTTAAAATCTTTTTTGAACCGAGAATAAAAATGATCGGAATCATGTTTTATATGCATATCCATATTAACGTAGTTTGCTTTTATGATTTCGGATATAAAAGCAAAATCGGCGGGTAAATCATCAAGAAAAACACGAACATTATTCCATTCGGCGCTTGTTCCAGCAGAAGTCCTCAAAGGAAGTGCCCGAACAAAATCATCTGATAAAGAGTTCTTGTTTACAAAATATATTCCTATTTTACCCGAAATTTTAATTTTAAAAAGTGGATAGAAACATCGCCCTATTAGATAATCTCCTTTTTTCTCATAGCGAAAATCAGAACTGTCTAATGAATGAAGAGATTGTCGGGTTAAATCAATAATCAAGGTTTCGATTTCCGAGAGGGGATTCGAGCGATTTTCTTGCTGCAATATTTCATTATTAACAGAATTATCTAAAATCAAATCATAGAATACATTTTCAGGTATTATTTCGATATCACATCCGTTTGATTTTAGTTTTTCGGCTTTCTTTTGTTTGTTACTTTCGCCATCTTTTATACTAGAACAATAATCATTGTTTCCTAAAATCAAGAAATTTGTCTGTTTAGTAACACTGTCTCCGATAATACCGCCCACATCGACAACAAGTTGCATTGCATCTTTCCTCTTCATTTTTTCAAGAGTGCCAGTAAAAACACAGACTTTATTATAGAACGGATGCGATGAATCAAAAACATCCTTTGAAGAGTGTATATCTTTTGCTCGAACTTGGCGAGAAGATTGAGCAGAAACGGAGACAAATTCATCAAGCGAAGAATATTTCCTGATAATATCTTCTTTTATATGGTTAAAACATTCAAATGTAATGCGACAATCCAAGAGTGATCGATGAGCACCCGAATAGTCCACCCCGTATCTTTCCGCCAGATCTGATAAACGATGAT
The DNA here is from genome assembly GCA_944376695.1 of uncultured Mediterraneibacter sp. Lineage (GTDB taxonomy): Bacteria > Bacillota > Clostridia > Lachnospirales > Lachnospiraceae > Mediterraneibacter. Next base: position 20,055 of record CALWDM010000043.1, read on the forward strand.
GGGAAAATTCTGGATGTACACGGCGCGAAAGACGCATGGTGTCAATATAATCATTTGAAAAAGGTGCGTTCATATAATCCATAGAATTGTCATACAAGAAATTGAGGTCAAAATTTACGTTATGCCCGATTACTATATCATTTCCGATAAATTCGAGATATTTGGGCAGTATGGAATTAATAACAGGAGCTCTATCAATCATTTCTTGCGTAATCCCGGTAAGCTCGGTGATGAAGCTGTCAAGTTGAATACCACAGGATGTATTTACAAGGGATGAAAATTGATCAATAATATTACCGTTTTGAATTTTTATTGCAGAGAGCTCGATTATAGAATCCCATGCAGGGGACAACCCTGTGGTTTCCAAATCAATAATAGTATAAGATTCAGGAAACGCGATTAAGCTTTTGCCTTTAAATTCACGGCATATTTTTAAAGCTGAACTATTGATATTAACAAACATAATCTTTACCTTTCCCTTTCCCCAAGAAACACGACATTAATTAAAATCTTTCAACCGTAATTCTATCAGCTTCTTGTTATATCCAAACAGCCGCGAGAACTGTACTGTGGAAAAATCCAAGTGCTCCTCTATTTCTGCATCAGCCAGTAATAGATTCATCGCGAACCTATCCGCTTCTACCTCGTACTTAGTAGTATTGAGCTGAGTTCGAGAATCCAAAAAGATAGCGTTTGCTTTCTTATGTAGTAGCATATGCCCCAGTTCATGCGCACAGACAAAACGTCTCTCCTGATCGGATAATGTTTCATCAATATAAATGATATTGTTACGCTGAAAGTACTGATAAAACCCTTTTACCCCGTGAAGCGGATAAAAGACAACTATTACATTGAGATGACTAATGATCTCAAAGGGATTCCTTGTGTTGTACTTTCTAACCAGAGAATCCACCAGCCGTTTAATATTCATAACATCAATCCTTTTTATACTTTTTCGGAGTGTATTTCTCCTTGTTCTTTTTCTTCGCCATTTCCATGCCAATCTGCATAGCTGACAGAATAGACTCAATCGCCTCCGGTGATGCCGGATCTCCGTCAAACATGAGTCCGTCCTGCTTAAGCAGTTGCTCGGTGTTGGCGAGAATTTCGTTGATATCTTTTTGATCCTTTGGTTTGAGTTTCGGCTCTTTTTCAGTTTCCTTCTTTCCTGTCATAAGGTAGTCGACAGTTACCCCCAAATATTCAGCAATCTTTTGAAGGGTAGGGGCGGAAGGTGTATTTCTTCCATTTTTCCAGTTGCTTAATGCGGTCTGCGTTACCCCTGCTTCTTTCGCCACCTTGTATGCACTTATGCCATATTTTTGTAAAAGTTGCTCAAATACTTCATACATTTGTTGTGCTCCTTTCACGAAAATAGCATACTTTCGTAAAAGTAAGTAAAAGTGCTTGACTAATAACGAATGCTGATGTAATATTTAGTTACGCAAACGAAAGTAAGCGTTTTACAAACTTACGATATGTGATGTACTTTCGATTAGTAATAATTGGTTTTGTAATTGAAAGTATATCACATATTGAAAGTAAATTCAATATTACCAATTTAGGAAGGTGGTGTAAAAGTGTACGAAAAATTTGCTGTATTATTGGATAAATCCAACAAAACAGCGTACCAGGTATCAAAAGATACCGGAATTGGGCAAAACATTTTTTCAAATTGGAAGGCAGGGAGAAGCAATCCGAAAGCCGATAAACTCAAAATCCTCGCTGACTACTTCGGAGTCAGTATTGAGTATTTTCTAGAGTGATAAAAAGGAGGTGGTATAAGTGACAAATCAAGAAAAAGCGATAGAAGAAAGGAACAGAGAGAAGGAGCTGAACGAGAAAAGACACTATGAAATTTATTTAGAAAAAGAAGAAATAGGGGAATGCGACAATGAAGGTATAGTTGCGGAAATCTGCGAGCTACTTATCGCAAAAGGGCTAAGCTACAGACAGGCGAACAGAGCGCTTTATGTTGCAGATAAAGCGCTCCGAATGCGAGCCTTGGATGAAAAGTTACTATAAATCTTTGAGAATAGCGCTCAACTTACCTTCAGAAACAGTGCTTTTAGAGGCAACATCTTCCGTTGCCCCAACCACGTAAACAATGTCCATTGCTTCGGGAGTACCGACTTGACAGGCGGAAATAAAAGTCCAGCCTTCTGATAAGAGATTGTTTACAATGCTAACCCCGTCGTTCGAATCGCATATTTCTTTGATTTTGACGATTTTATCAGACATAAGTACACTCCTTTCTTTGTACTCGGCTAACACCACAAAGCCTGTACACAGATTATAGGAGATTCGGGAGGAAAACACAATATATGCAAAGCTCTAGGCGTTAAGTTCGGGACATTCATCAGAGAGAAGGAGGTGGTATAAGTGAGAATACACGAGGCAGTAAAGAAAGCCTTAGAAGAGGATGCATTAATTATTAGGACATCTGCCAGGGGACCAGAATCGGACATCTACTCCGCGATCAAACCAACCAACTCATACGATACCTGCAGATTAATCGTAATAAGAGACGGAGAACCGAAGAGAGCATGTCGATGGTGGAATCCAACGGCAGACGACCTGATGGCTGACGACTGGACTACCATAAAGGCACAAATTTAGAAATGAAATCTGCAACGGTAAGCAGAGCTTCTTTCTTTTGGCTCTCCATCTTCACAATGGCGGAGTCGGAAAGCTCACAATCATAAATGGTATCGTCAGCGTAATGATTGTTTAGAAAACCGTTCCGATCGAGTTCGCGAAGCACATCCTCGATATCTTCAAGGGACCAATCGGGAAAAAGCAAGGTGTGGATTGACTCGGCAGAGCCAAATTCTTTAGCACGGGATCTTGGAATCTGGTTATTGCGACGTACAAGATATTCTTTGTACATATGATACAAAACAGTCTTGGCTTCTTTTGTAAGCATAGGAATCCTCCTTTCTTTAGCATTCCGCAACATTGAGAGCGGTAACTAAATTATAGGAGAATTGAGGAAAAAAGACAATGACAAACGAAAGCAACGACTACTTCGGAGTATCTATCGAGTACTTCCTTGAGTAGTGTAGCAGAGATGGTGTCCGATAAACAGGATTTTGAAAAGAGAGGTGAGCTAAATGCCGGAAATTATCAAAGCGGCAGATATCGCCCGGATTATCCGCTGTGATCCCTGCCTTGTGCGACACAGGATGCGGACAGGCGAGTGGAAGTTCGGACGGGTGCTCCCACCAGTAAAGGGAGGAAAACAGTACAGATATGAGGCAACGATCGGGGAAGTCGCAAAGTATATCGACATCACCCGGGAGGAAGCAGAGAGGAGGCTGAAAGAAGCATGAAAGGAAACATGACGGAACTCATCCCGCAGCCGCAGGAGATCAGCCTGATCCCGGTCAAGAGGACAAGCATGGAGATCATCGCCCGTGGACGGCATCAGATCATCCGGCACAAGCGGGAGCAGCGGGACAAGGCGCGGAGATGGCTGATCGGGATAGCGGCGGCATCGCTGGCGCTGAACATGGTCCAGTCGGTGATCATCTATATCTTGCAGGCCGGACCGATATGAGAGGAGGTGAACAGGATGGAAAGATACAGATTTGAGGAGCTGTACGGGAAGATCAAAGACGTCGTCTCCGCGTACAGCGATTCCGGGGAGCGTGCAGCAGCTATCGCGGGGTACATGAGGTGCATGGATCCAGACGAGGTGCTTACGATATGGCAGATCAATATGATACTGGAGCTGCGGGATCCGGGAGAAAAAGAATGAGCGCCCATGTGAGCTGGCAGGCTCGGGCGCTCTGCAAATAACACATAGATATCATAGCAGATAAGAGGAGGAAATGGAAGAGAAAAAAGAATATGTCATATGGATCATTGTAGGATTACAATACATGTGTTACAACTGAATATTTAAAAAGCGAGGATAGACTCTTTTGTGTTATATTTGAATC
>CALWDM010000044.1 GCA_944376695.1 uncultured Mediterraneibacter sp.
TAGCTTTTATAGAATATCAAAAAGAGACAGAATCTCAAGTGAATCATAAGGTGACATTATCACAAGTGAATAACACTGGAAATCTCCGCCTATTGACATTATGTTTTTTCTGTGCTAATTTTCTATCATAAGCTATTAGCACTCTCACGGTTTGAGTGCTGACAAAAGAATAGGAGGGTTTCATATGTTTATACAACCTGTTTATAATATATTGCTGCTGCCCGACATAACATATTTTTTTAAAAAAGACTTCTTTGCCGGCCGGGCAGATGAATTAAAGCCCGGGACACAGATCCTGTTCACGCTTCTCAGGACCGAGGCAGAAGGAAACAGTCTTCAGACTGAAGATTTCTATCCGATCGGGCTCTCCGCCAGGGTGGAATCTGTAAGCGATGAGGATGTGATCCAGATCCGCACGATCGACAGAGTGGAGATCATCAGCCCGGTAATTGAAAACAGTGTAGTGCGCGCCGCATTTGCGGTCCGCCCTTCCATCGAGGATCTGCCCGAAAAAGAGCAGCAGAAGAGATTCGCCGACGTCCGGACTTCCCTTCTCAGATTTGTCCAGAATTACCAGTGGGGGCTCTGGGCCAGAGGCTTCATCCTTCAGCGAAGGAGCATTTATGATCTCGTATCTTCGCTGTCCGAATACCTGAACCTGAGTGTAGATGAAAAATACGCTATCCTTGCCGAGGATTCCGTAAAGGCAAGATATTCCCTTATCGAGAAGGCAGTCAATGAGTTCATGGAGGTGGCAAAAGTCTCCTCCGAGGCTCAGGAAGCCCAAAAAGACGGACAGGAGCAGCTCTATCGGGAGGCAGCGCTCAGAAAGCAGATCGACTATCTGCAGAAAGAGCTCGATGACATGCACCCGGAAAATATTTCGGATGTAAGAAAATTCGAGAAAAAGATCGCTGAGTCCGGCATGAACAAAGAGGCGCGCAGAGAGGCGGAAAAAGTGCTGAACCGTATGCGCCAGGAGGGGAAAGAGAGCCATGAGTACGGACTTCTGTATGATTACCTTGACTTTGTCACAAGCCTGTCGTGGAAAGCTCCGGTATTCGCGCCCATCGACCTGGTCCGCGCGGAGAGGATCCTGGAGGAAGACCATTACGGATTAAAGAAGGTAAAAGAGCGCATCATCCAGCAGCTGGCGGTCATGGCCCTGAATAAAAAACAGTATGGCTCGATCCTTCTCTTTGTCGGAGCCCCCGGCACCGGGAAGACCAGCATCGGGCAGAGCATTGCCCGCGCGCTCGGGCGGGAATATGTCCGCATCAGCCTGGGCGGCATCCGGGATGAAGCAGAGATCCGCGGACACCGGAGGACTTATATCGGAGCCATGCCCGGACGCATCATGGAGGCCATGAAGCGCAGCGGTTCCTCCAATCCGGTCGTGGTACTGGACGAGGTCGACAAGCTGGCGAAGGATTACGGCGGGGATCCTGCGAGCGCGCTCCTCGAGGTGCTTGACCCGGAGCAGAACAGCACATTTACAGACCACTATATGAATGTGCCCTATGACCTGTCGAACGTGCTCTTCGTGTGTACGGCAAACACCACGGATACGATCCCGGAACCGCTTTTAAACCGTATGGAAGTCATCTCGTTCCCCGGATATACCGCCGTGGAGAAATATCACATCGCGAAAAAGCATTTGATTCCCAAAGCCATGGAAGCTATGGGTATCAAGAAGAATATGCTCAAAGTCACCGGCGGCGCGCTGCGCCAGATTATCGATGAATATACAATGGAGGCCGGGGTCCGTGACCTGAAGAAGTCCATTGAGACACTGTGCCGTACCGCTGCGGTAGAGCTGGTCAGGGGCAGCGCGGCAGAGGATGCCGGCACAGAGGGCGCCACTGCTGAGAAGCCCCGGACGGAAGACAGCGGCCTGTGTATCTCTGTCACGAAAAGCAATCTTTCAGACTACCTGGGCAGGAAACAGCTCCGCACAGAGCGCAGGCTGTCCTCCGGGACGCCCGGCGTGGTGACCGGACTTGCGTGGACCCGGGCAGGAGGCGCGATCCTCTTCATCGAGACGAAACTGACAAAGGGAAAAGGCAAACTGCTCATCACCGGGCAGCTTGGGGATGTGATGAAGGAATCTGTCCAGATCGCTCTCACCCTGGTCCGCTCACTCTATCCGAAAGAGAGCCGGGTGCTGGAGGATCACGACCTGCATGTCCATGTCCCGGCAGGCGCCGTGCCGAAGGACGGACCGTCCGCGGGTATCACTCTGACCACAGCGCTCGCCTCGCTCATCACAGGGAAGGCAGTGGACCCCTGCTGCGCCATGACAGGAGAGGTTTCCTTACGGGGCGGCGTGATGCCGATCGGCGGACTCCCCGAGAAGCTGATGGCAGCCCAGAGATCCGGGATCAGAAAGGTGTATATCCCTTATGACAATATCGAAGATCTGGATGATGTCGCCGAAGAGGTGAAAGAAAAACTTGCTATTATGCCCGTGAAAAAAGTCACGGACGTGCTGAAAGACCAGGCTCTCATGTAGAGCCCGGCCTTTCTTTTTCTGTCATATTTTCTGTTCCTGCAGTTCCTGCTTTTTCAGCCATTTCCTCATTGTGCAGATATAGTACGGTACCAGTGGGATGAGCGCCGCCAGCCATGCCGCCGGGTCTGCAAGGCACACTCCGGTAAAGCTTGCCCGGCCCGCCACGAGCATCACGATGCCTGCCCTCGCCGCGAGTTCAAAGACGCCGCCCAGCATTGGCACCAGCCCGTACCCCATCCCCTGGAGGGCGTTCCGGTACAGGAAGATACTCCCCAGGAAGGGATAACACCAGAATACCGCGCGGAAATACATGACCGCCGCGTCCGCCACAGCGGTCTCCGACGGGCTGACAAAGAGCCACGTCATATATCTTCCGCCGAAATACACCACTGCCATGGTGACCACGCTCCAGACTAGGATCATGATCTGCGTGCATTTCACGCCTTCCCTGACACGGTCCGCTTTTCCCGCGCCGCAGTTCTGTCCCACATAGGTCGCAATGGTCGCGCCAAACGCCACAAACACAGTGCTGATGATATTCTGGAGCTTGCCCGCCGCAGAAAATCCCGCCATGTAGTCTTCTCCGTATACATTGACCGCCCCCTGCACGATGACCGTGCCGATGGCGGTAATGGAAAACTGGAGCCCCATCGGTATACCCAGCGCCAGAAGCCTGCCGAGGCTCTGGATGGAGATTCTGAAATCCCCGCCTTTCAGATGGAGGAGCGGATATTTCTTTATAATATATACAAGGCACAGGACCGCTGATATCCCCTGAGCGATGACCGTCGCATACGCACATCCTTCGACGCCCATTCCGAAATTCACGATGAACACAATGTCCAGCACTACATTGATCACAGCGGAAATAATCAGGAAATAAAGCGGGGACCTGGAATCTCCCAGCGCCCTTAAGAAAGCGGCCAGCGCGTTATACGCTGCGGTGACGAGCAGCCCGGCATAAATAATACCCATGTAGCTTTTTACATCGGGCAGCAATTCCTCCGAGTAGTTCATCAGCCGGAGGATCGGCTCATTGGCCGCGGAGAGGCCCGCTGTCATCACCACCGCGAACACCGCGGAAAGGATAACTGACATCGCCACATAATGCCGCATCCTGTCATACTGCTTCGCCCCGAACCACTGGGACACAAGGATCGCAAATCCGCTGCTCAGCCCGTTGAGCCATCCTGTCACAAAGAACATAAGAGAACCCGTGCTCCCGATCGCCGCCAGGGCATCGACTCCGATAAACTGCCCTGCCACGATCGAATCCGCTATATTGTAAAACTGCTGGAAGATATTCCCCAGGCACATTGGGATCATAAAACGGATGATCAGCCTCACCGGGCTTCCGGCAGTCATATCGCTTGTCTTGTTCGTACTCATAATGCTCTTCCTCTCTGTTTACACGGTTTATTTGCACGATTCCCTATTATACAGGATTTCCCCCAGTTTGCAATGAGAATTTCCGATGAAATAAAAGAAAAACAACTCGTTATTGCCCCTCGCGGGACAACGCCTTATAATAAAGATATTGATAAAAGACTATACTGAAATATACTTCCATGACCCGTCCGGGTCCGGGCAGAAGGGAACAGGATATGAATTTAAATAATGTGTTGATCAAACCGGCATCCAGCCAGTGCAGCATGACATGCGACTATTGTTTTTACTGCGACGAAGCAGCGAAAAGGGAATCTCCTTCCTATGGGATGATGTCAGAAGAAACCCTCAAAAATATCATTAAAAAAACATTGTTCCAGGCCACCGGGGATGTCTGCTTTGCCTTCCAGGGCGGGGAACCGACTCTGCGGGGGCTCCGGTTTTTTGAAAAAGCAGTTGAGTTTGAACAGCGGTATAACCGCAGGCAGGTCAGGATATCAAATACGCTTCAGACAAACGGTCTCCAGATCAATGAGGAGTGGTGCAGGTTTTTTCATGAACATCATTTCCTCATCGGCATTTCCGTGGACGGCACCCGGGAAACTCATGACCAGTGCCGTCACACAAAAAGCGGCGCCCCCACCTACGACCGTATCCTCGGAGCAGTCCGGATGGTGGACAGCTTCCAGGTAGAATATAATATCCTCACCGTGGTAAATGCGTACACAGCTCCAAAAATACGGGAGATCTACGCTGATTACAGGGAAAAGGGCTGGAAGTTCCAGCAGTATATCGCCTGTCTTGATCCTCTGGGACAGGAAGAGGGACATTCCCCTTACTCTCTGACTCCGGAAGCCTACGGGGAATTTCTGTCCACGCTCTTTGAGCTGTGGTACAAAGACTGGCGCCGCGGTAAAGCGCCATATATCCGGGATTTTGAAAATTATATCGGCATTGCCATGGGGTATGTCCCGGAAGCCTGTTCCCAGAGAGGGATCTGCTCGGTCCAGGGAGTCGCAGAGGCAGACGGCAGCGTATATCCCTGTGACTTCTACGCACTGGATGAATACAGGCTGGGGAATTTCAACAAGGATAAAATACAGGATTTTTTCGAAAATGACCGCGCCAGAGATTTCATAAACGAATCGAAAAAGATCAGTAACTCCTGCCGGACCTGCCCCTATTATGCGCTTTGCCGGGGCGGCTGCCGCCGGACACGGGTCAGAGAACCGGGCACAGACACTTACCGCAGTTATTTCTGCCGCAGTTATCAGATGTTTTTCAGCCGGGAGGGAAAGAAGATCGAAGAGATCGCCAGATATATGAAAAATATGAAAAAATAGTATCGAAAGTCAAAGAGCCGGAAACGCTGAATCTGTAACGTTTCCGGCTCTTCTTAAGCAGATGACGGGAATCGAACCCGCCTCCCCAGCTTGGGAAGCTGGTGTTCTACCGATGAACTACATCTGCATTCGGTACGAGTAAGATTATACCGCTGTTCGTCTAAAATTGCAAGGCTTTTTTCTTTCACTTTTCCTTCTATCAGCCTTCTCTCACTTACCGTCCAACCGCCTCAATCACCCTCACTCGATCTGCCAGTCAATGGGCTCGATGCCGTGCTCCTCGTGGAACCGGTTCGTCTGGCTGAAGGGTCTGATGCCGAAAAATCCGCGGAACGCGGACAGCGGGCTCGGATGGGGCGCTGTCAGGATCAGATGCTTCGGATTATTGAGCATAGCCTTCTTTCTCTGCGCCGGACTGCCCCACAGGATAAATACGATCGGACGATCCTGGTTGTTGAGCGCCATGATCGCGGCATCCGTAAACTCCTCCCAGCCGATCCCCCGGTGGGAATTTGCCTGATGCGCCCTCACAGTAAGTACAGTATTGAGCATGAGCACTCCCTGCTCCGCCCATTTTGTCAGACATCCATGGTTCGGGATCGTACAGCCCAGGTCATCATGAAGCTCCTGATAGATATTCACAAGAGACGGCGGGATCTCCACCCCTTTCTTCACCGAAAAGCAGAGCCCGTGCGCCTGCCCGTTATTGTGGTATGGGTCCTGTCCCAGGATCACCACTTTTACCTCCTTGAGCGGCGTCAGATGGAATGCGTTAAAAATATCCTCCGCAGGCGGAAAAATCAGCCTTGTCCTGTATTCATGGTTCACTGTCTCGAACAGCTTCTTATAATATGGTTTGGAAAACTCTCCTTTCAGCGCTTCATACCAGTCTCCGTTTAAACCTGCCATAGCTCTCTCCTTAAATTTTCAGAATATTCACCCCATCGGGGTCAGACCCCTTTTAAAAGGGGTCTGACCCCGTTCACACTTTTTTCACAATCTCACCGGCACGCCTTCTCCTCTCAGGTACTCTTTTACCTGCCGGATCTCCAGTTCTTTATAATGGAACAGCGACGCCGCCAGTGCCGCGTCCGCCTTGCCCTCTGTCAGCGCTTCTTTAAAGTGCTCCAGTGTCCCGGCCCCGCCTGATGCGATTACAGGGATGGATACATTTTCCGCGATCGTGCGCGTCAGCTCCAGGTCATACCCTGCCTTTGTCCCATCGCAGTCCATGCTGGTGAGCAGGATTTCCCCGGCGCCAAGCCGCTCTACTTTCTGCGCCCATTCTACGGCATCGATCCCCACGTCGATGCGGCCGCCGTTTTTATAGATATTCCATCCTGACCCGTCTTTCCGCTTTTTTGCGTCTATGGCTACGACGACGCACTGGCTCCCGAACTTATCCGCCGCGTCGCTGATCAGCTCCGGCGTATTGATGGCCGAAGAGTTGATGGAAACTTTATCCGCGCCTTCTCTGAGGATCGCGCGGAAATCATCCACCGTACGGATACCTCCGCCTACCGTGAACGGAATGAACACGCACTCCGCCACCTGCCGGACCATATCAGCCACTGTCCTGCGCTCATCCGAAGATGCGGTAATGTCAAGGAATACCAGTTCATCCGCCCCTGCTTTGTCATATGCCTTCGCGATCTCCACCGGGTCTCCCGCGTCTTTCAGGTCCACAAAATTTACTCCCTTTACTACCCTGCCCGCATTTACGTCCAGACAGGGGATGATCCTTTTTGTAAACATGCTCCGCCTCCTCTCACAGCTCCACAAAATTCTTCAGGATATGCAGTCCCACATCGCTGCTCTTCTCCGGATGAAACTGGCAGGCGAACACATTGTCCCGCTCCACGGAAGCATGGATATGCGTACAATATTCCGTTGTGGCTTTTACGATCTTCTCATCTTCTGCTTTCAGATAGTAGGAATGTACAAAATACACATACGACTGCTCCCTGATCCCCCGGAACAGCCTTCCGCCATTCTGCAGGTGCAGGGAATTCCAGCCCATATGGGGAATCTTCATCCCATCTGCCTCCGGGATCCTCAGGATCCCCCCTTTCAGGATCCCAAGTCCCGCCACGCCGGGAGCTTCCTCGCTACGCTCAAACAGAAGCTGCAGGCCGAGGCAGATCCCCAGGAAAGGTTTTCCGCTCTCCGCCGCATCACGGATCACCGGCTCCAGCCCTCTTCTCCGGATATTCTCCATCGCTTCGCCAAACGCCCCCACGCCGGGCAGGATCACTTTATCCGCGCTGAGGATCTCCTCCGCGTCCCCGGTGATATGCACCTGCTCCCCCAGGGAGGTCAGCGCTTTTTCCACGCTCCGGATGTTTCCCGCATCATAATCGATGACCGCGATCATCTGCCTTCCTCCTTCCCGACTCCTGTCTTTACAACAGGCACAGGCGTATCATCCACTGCATCCAGATTATTGATATACTTTTTCGTCTCCTTCACAATGACCGGCGACAGCAGCAGCACTGCGATCAGATTGGGGATCGCCATCAGCGCGTTCAGGATGTCCGCGATCTTCCATACGAGATCAAGGGCGAGCACCGGGGCAATGAGAGAAACCGCGATATAAAGAACACGGTACGGGATCAGTCCCTTCTTGCCCGAAAAGTATTCCACGCACCGCTCTCCATAGTACGCCCAGCCGAGGATCGTGGAGTATGCAAATGAAATAATGCCTACGACAAGGATAAACGGCCCGAAGAACGGGATCTGTCCGAATGCAAGGGTCGTCAGCTCGCCCCCGTCCGCGATCTGGTCTGCGTTGATGGCCGGATTTTTCATGATCGTCGACACAAGCACAAGCCCTGTCATCAGGCAGACGACTACCGTATCCCAGAATGTCCCTGTGGAAGAGACAAGGGCCTGGCGCACCGGATTTTTCGTCTTCGCCGCCGCGGCCGCGATCGGCGCGGAGCCCATACCGGATTCATTGGAAAACAGTCCTCTGGCGACTCCGTACTGCATCGCATAGCGGATTCCCGTCCCCACAAGTCCTCCTGCCGCCGCGCCCGGCGTAAATGCCAGACGGCAGATCGTCTTTATCGCCGGAATGATATAATCATAATTGATCCCGAGGATGATCAGGCACCCCACCACATAGAAGATGGCCATAAAAGGCACCAGCTTTTCACATACATTGGCAATGCTCTTGATCCCGCCGAAGATCACGAATGCCGTGAGCACAGCGACGATGACCCCGATGATCCACGGCTCGATCCCCAGGTTCTCATTGCACACCTCTGCGATGGCGTTTACCTGGGTCGCACAGCCGATCCCAAAGGACGCAAACCCGGCAAACACTGCGAAGACCATGCCCAGCCACTTCATGTTCAACCCACGCTCCAGGGCATACATAGCGCCGCCCTGCATACGGCCGTCCGCTGTCTTAACCCGGTACCTGACCGCGATCAGTGACTCCGCATATTTCGTAGCGATACCGAACACACCGGTCAGCCAGCACCAGAGCACAGCCCCGGGCCCGCCGAGGGCGATCGCTGTGGTGAGTGCGCCGAACTGGCTGACCTCACCGTCCGCGTCATCTTCCCTGGACACAGAAAGCGGAATCCCTTTTGTGATGGATTTTCTCTGGATAAACCCGGTGCGCACTGTCATAAACAGATGCGTACCGAGAAGCAGGATGATCATCCACCATCCCCACACAAAATCATCCACGGACTGCACGATATCAAATATCTTTTCATACATGGCTCTCTTCCTCCCAGATAACAATTCAGGCATACGCAATGCCCACTGCTCACAGCCGGCATACCGTATGCCTGTAAAACATCTCAACACTGACATTTTAGCGTATTTCCGCTTTAATGTAAAGAAGCATTTTCCTTTCGGCTAAGTCTCTGCACCTGCATCTTCGTTTTCTCCTTCCGAAAGGCATCCGCTCATTTTTGCATCCAGCTCAAACCAGAATTCCACCCCGTTATCAAAATTCTTTACCCCGTATTTTTGGTGGAAAGACTCCATGATTGCCTTTACAATCGATAATCCTATGCCATTTCCCCCATACTCTCTTGTATGCGCCTTATCTACCTTGTAGAACTTATCCCATAATTTGGGGATATCTTCTTCAGGTATTGGTTTCCCACTGTTAAACACAGAGATCCTTGCCTTCCCATTCTCCGAAATAATACGCACCTCGATGCGCTTCTCATTCTCTGCATGATGGATCGCATTCGTCAGATAATTGCGCACGACCTGTTCGGTCTTAAACTCATCCGCCCACACATAAAGGCAGGAATCCGCAATAAAATCCACGTCTGCCCCGGCCTGCTGTATGAGAATATCACAGCTTGCGATGACTCCCTTCACCAGTCTTACGATATCAAAACGGTCAAAATGTACTTCATCATTTCCAAATTCCAGCTGATTCAGAGTTAGAAGGTTCCTGACCATCCTATTCATCTTACCTGCCTCGTCCATAATGACATCGCAGTAAAACTCTCTGCTCTCGGGGTCCTCATTGACGACCTCCTTAAGCCCTTCCGCATAGCCCTGGATCAGGGCAATGGGAGTCTTAAGCTCATGGGAGACATTGCCGAGAAACTCATTTCTCATATCCTCAATTTTTTCTTTTTTCTCAATATCCTTCTGGAGCTGGTTATTCACACACTTTAATTCAGATACCGTCTTCTCGAGCTGCGCGGACATCCTGTTGAAATTTCTCCCCAGTATGCCGATCTCATCTTCCCCATTCCGCGTATACTTTGCCTCAAAATTCAGATTTGCCATCTCCTGTGACAGCCTGGCCAGTTCCATCACAGGCTGTGTGATCCTGCGTGAAAACAGCCAGATGAGCAGACCTCCGAAGACAATGCCAATGACTCCAAGATAGATCAGAAAACGGCTCGCCAGCGAGGCGCTTTCCCTGATACTTGCAAGAGGACTCTGCATGATAAACCAGGATCCGTCAGACAGCCGGCCGCACATTTTCAGATATTCTACATCTCCGGTCAGCCCCTGGGCGTCTTCCCGGTAAATGGTATAAGCATCCGTCTGCCGGATTACATCCGACACATTCACTCCCGCTATTCCCATCAGCAGGCCCACTGTCATCTCCTTGAACCTGGGATCGCCTGTTCCCAGCGTGCTGAGCACTGCATTTCCTCCCGCATCGATCACTACCAGATCCACATTGGCCTTTTCTGTAAGCATCAGTATATTGTTAAACGTTGCTCCCTCTGAAGCCCTGTCCTCCGAAAACATCTTGTCAGCTTCATTGTATGTGCGCAGCAGTTCCTGGGACTTATGCGACAGGTAATACGTTCCCAGGAATCCATTGTTGACGATCAGCACGCCGCCGAGGATAAAAACGAGAAGCCCGATAAAAATAGCAGTTATCTGCCTTCGGATCGAATATTTCATGAAACTTCACCTCAGCTCAGTCTACTTCAAATTTGTAACCCATGCCCCAGATCGTACGGATATATTCCCCTTTATCCCCCAGCTTGCTGCGCAGTTTTTTTACATGGGTATCTATTGTCCGGGCATCGCCAAAATAATCATAATTCCAGACATTATTTAAAATTTTTTCTCTGGAGAGGGCAATCCCCTGATTCTCTACAAAATATGCCAGCAGTTCAAATTCCTTATAGCTCAGCTCCACGGGTTTTCCATCGATCTTCACGATATGGGCCGCCTTATCGATCCTGATGCCTCCCGCCTCGATCACATCTCCGCCCGCATTGCCAAGTGTCCGTCTCAGGATCGCATTGACCCTCGCGACAAGGATCTTCGGGCTGAACGGCTTAGAGATATACTCATCCACCCCAAGCTCAAACCCCTGGAGCTCATCCCGCTCTTCCGAGCGCGCCGTAAGCATAATAACCGGCACTTTAGAAGACTCTCTGATCTCCCTGCACACCTGCCATCCATCCATTTTTGGCATCATCACATCAAGAATCACAAGAGCCACATCCTTGTCTTCATAAAAGATGTCCATCGCTTCCATACCGTCTCCCGCCTCTACAACTGTATAGCCTTCACGGGTGAGGAAATCCTTTACCAGTTTCCGCATCCTGCTCTCATCATCCACAACAAGTATCTTTATATTTTCCATGATCTGTCTCTCCTCTTTTTATCTGCGCACATTTTATTAACCTATATCTTAACAGGGAAATATGTCAATAATGTGAATAAATGAGCCCCATCTGAAGTTTGATGCCATTCCGGATCACGGTCCTGAATCACTGTGCGCCGCAATCAAAAATTATGATAAAAATTTACGCCGACTGCAATAAAAATTATTCTTGCCACAGAGCGTTCTTAATGATAACATATTATCAGACAGGTGCAGCGCTGCGCCTGCTTTTTTATGCCGCGTAAAGCAAAGACGCTTTCCGCAGTTACAATGGAGGAAAAAATGGGATTATCAGAACTGTTCGTGCTCGCTGTTGGGCTGTCTATGGACGCTTTCGCCGTCTCTGTGTGCAAGGGGCTCGCCATGCCTGAGATCACGTTAAAAAGAACACTGACTGTAGGTCTGTGGTTCGGTGCTTTTCAGGCGCTTATGCCTGTTGCCGGCTATCTCCTCGGAGTCCGGTTCAGGGAAAGAATCACCGCTGTAGATCACTGGGTCGCCTTCGTCCTTCTTGGAGCTATCGGAGTGAACATGATCAGAGAAGCCTGTTCCGGAGACCCCGAAGAGGAAAATGACTCTCTGGATATCAGGACTATGTTTCTGCTGGCGGTAGCCACCAGTATCGACGCCCTTGCGGTGGGGATTACTTTTGCTTTCCTGAATGTCCATATCCTGGCCGCAGTCTCTTTTATCGGGGTCACTACATTTACGCTTTCCGGTGTGGGAGTAAAGATCGGTAATGTTTTCGGCGCCCGCTGCAAGTCAAAAGCAGAATTGGCCGGAGGGGCGATCCTCATACTTCTGGGATTGAAAATTCTGTTGGAGCATCTGGGAATACTCACCCTGTGAGCCGTCCCGAAAAGTCTTTAACTGCCATGCTGTTTCCATACAGCGCCGCTGAAATACATTCGAAGGAGGATATTTATCCAATGCAGGAAAACAATACTTTTATGAAAACAAAACCTGTTTTTTCCCTCCTTGTCTCCATGTCGGTACCCATGATGCTTTCCATGCTGATTCAGTCGCTCTATAACATTGTGGACAGCATCTATGTGTCACGGCTCGGCACAGATGCCCTCACCGCGGTCTCCCTCGCCTATCCTCTACAGAATGCCATCGTATCCGTTGCCGTCGGCATCGGCGTGGGCATCAGCTCCGCGATCTCCATTCATCTCGGTGCAGGAAACCAGGAGAAAGCCGACCGCGCCGCCACCATCGGGATCGCGCTGACCGTATTCCACTGCCTCCTTTTCATCCTGGCAGGGCTTTTCATCACGCGCCCATTCCTCTCCCTGTTTACGGACAACCCGGCAGTGCTCCGGGATTCCTGCGATTACACGTACATTGTACTGTGCTTTTCCTTTGGCTCCCTTCTCCAGATCACGTTTGAGAAGATCTTTCAGGGGATCGGACAGATGAAGATCACCATGTGCCTGCTGATTGTTGGATGCGTGGTCAATATCATCCTTGACCCCATCCTCATTTTCGGCCTTTTGGGCTTCCCCGCGCTCGGAGTGGCAGGAGCTGCCATTGCCACTGTAATCGGGCAGATCAGCGCCTTCCTCCTCTATATCGTGGTGTATGTGAAGAAGTCTTACGCCATACACATGCGGGCAAAACACCTCCGTTTTGACTGGAGGATGATCCGGCAGATATACAGCGTGGGGATTCCGTCCAGTATCATGATGCTGCTCCCCTCTGTCCTCATCAGCCTCCTGAACAGTATCCTTTCCGCATTCTCCGAAGTATATGTAGCTGTGCTCGGCGTTTATTTTAAACTCCAGACCTTTATCTATATGCCTGCCAACGGGATCGTCCAGGGAATGCGGCCGATCATTGGCTATAACTATGGCGCAGGGGAGAAATCCCGCGTCCGCTCCACTGTCAGATACAGCCTTGCCTGCGCGGCAGCGCTCATGCTCCTGGGCACACTCCTGTCCCTTCTCATCCCGGAACAGATCTTCGCTCTCTTCGATGCAGACACAGAGCTGATGGAAGCGGGAGTCAGCGCCCTCCGCATCGTCTGTCTCGGCTTTTTGATCTCCTCCGTAGGCATCATTTACTCCGGGACATTTGAAGCGCTCGGCAGCGGACGGAACTCACTGATCATTTCTCTCCTGAGACAGTTTGCGATCACGCTCCCCATCAGTTTCATCTTCTCAAAGTTCTGGGGGCCCACCGGAGTCTGGATCGCATTTCCTGCCGGGGAACTGTGCGCATCGGTCGCCGCCTTCTTCCTGCTGGCATATTACGAAAAAGGCACTTTATCACCATTCCATTTTCCGCGGTTTCTTTTTACCCTGTTTACAAGGAGGTAGATGCGGATGTCTCTGATACAGATCAATCATTTAAGCTTTACCTATGAAGGCAGCTTTGACCCTGTCTTTGAAAACATGAGTTTCCAGATCGATACTGACTGGAAGCTGGGATTTATCGGGCGGAACGGAAAGGGCAAGACTACTTTTCTGAAGCTGCTCATGCACGAATACGAATACACCGGATCCATCACAGCGTCCGTGGACTTTGAATATTTCCCATATTCCGTAAAAGACCCCTCGCTTATGACTTACGAGATCCTGGAACATGTAAATCCGGTAATGGAACAGTGGGAACTGATCCGTGAGCTGAATCTGCTGGATACTGACCCTGAGATCCTTTACCGCCCGTTCCGCACATTAAGCTTTGGCGAGCAGACAAAATCGCTCCTTGCCGCGCTCTTTCTGAAGGAACACGCTTTCCTTCTCATCGATGAGCCGACCAATCATCTCGATATCCTCGCCCGGGAAAAAGTTGCAGACTACCTTGCACGCAAAAAAGGCTTTATCCTTGTGTCCCATGACCGCGATCTCATCGACCGGTGCGCGGACCATGTTCTTGTGCTGAACCGGCAGTCCATTGAAGTGCGCAAGGGGAACTTTTCTTCCTGGTACGAGGATAAGTGCGCAAGAGATGCGCTTGAACGCAGGCAAAATGAAAACCTGAAAAAAGATATCCACAAACTGAAAGAAGCCGCCCGGCAGGCTGCGCGCTGGTCAGATAAAGTCGAAGGGACAAAGACCGGCACCCGGGTCGCGGGGCTTAAGCCGGACCGGGGACACATCGGGCATCAGGCGGCAAAAATGATGAAGCGGGCCAAGTCTCTGGAGCACAGGAAAGAAACCGCAGTCCGTGAAAAAGAAGGGCTGCTCAAAGACGTGGAATCCCTGGACAGCCTGAAGATCAATGTGCTGGAGCACCACGGCCGAAGACTTGTGTCCCTTCAGGATATCACCATTGATTATCACCGGGAGCATGCCGGGCACGGTCAGAGCGCGGCTCCTCTTCTCAGCCATTTCAGCCTTGAGATCCTGCAGGGGGAGCGCATCGCCCTGTCAGGGAAAAACGGCTGCGGGAAATCCAGCCTGATCAAACTGATCCTTGGCGAAGATATCCCCCACACAGGGGAAATCCGCCTCGCCGGAGGTCTTAAGATTTCTTATATCTCACAGGATACCACCCTGCTGAGAGGGACACTCGCCGCCTTCGCCGAAAAGCGGGGGCTGGATGACGCTCTTTTCCGGGCCGTACTGCGGAAACTCGGGCTGGAAAGAGTACAGTTCGAAAAAAGGATAGAAGAGTACAGCGAAGGGCAGAAAAAGAAGGTGCTGCTGGCTTCCTCTCTCTGTGAGCCTGCGCACCTGTTCCTCTGGGATGAACCTCTGAATTTTATCGATATCTTTTCCCGCATCCAATTGGAAGAGCTTCTCCTCGCCTCCTCGCCGACCATGCTCTTTGTGGAGCATGACCGGGCTTTCCGTGAGAAAGCAGCGACCAGGGTGATCGAAATATAACCATCGCGGATCCGGTCAGCCCCGGATCTGGTCCGAGACCAATCGGCGGGTATGGGCCGCGAAAACCAAGATCTGCTCCCGGATCCGGTCAGCCGGTCTGAAGATCATTTTGGACCGGATGTTTCCCCGGGATCTGCGCCAGGACCACCGCGGCAAATACGAGCGCGCATCCGAACAGTTCCCGGCCGGACAGACGCTCTCCCAATATCACCCAGCCGGTGAGCACTGAAAATACAGATTCCAGGCTTAAAAGCAGGGAAGCCACTGTGGGATCCGTGTTTTTCTGCGCGATGACCTGGAGCGTATATGCCACTCCGCAGGAGAGCACTCCCGCATAGGCAAGCGGCATCCACGCCTCCAGTATCTCACCGAACCGCGGCTGCTCCTGCGCCAGCATCGGAACCGCGCACAGGACCCCGCACACAAAGAACTGGAGACAGGACAGAGACACACCATTCACCTTCGGCGCAAAATGATCGATCACTAAAATATGTACAGAAAAAATGACCGCGCATAAGAACACAAGGAAGTCGCCCTTTGATATGGAAAATCCGTCCGTAATGCAAAGGAAATACATCCCTGCCACGGCAAGCGCCACACCGATCCAGACTTTCATCCCTGCTCTTCTCCCGAAGAAAAGCCCCAGGACAGGCACGATCAATATGTACAGAGCCGTGATAAACCCTGCCTTCCCCGCACTGGTGTACACAAGGCCGATCTGCTGGAGGGAGCTTGCAGCCGCAAGGGCGGTCCCGCAGCAGATGCCGCCGATGACCAGTGTTTTTCTGTCTCCTGTTTCGGCTTTCCCCTCATCGCTCTTTTTTCTCTGTCTCCGCATGAAAAAGATGACCGGAAGAAGCACGGTCCCTCCCAGGAAGCTGCGGACCGAATTAAATGTAAACGGACCGAGATAGTCCATCCCCACGCTCTGCGCCACAAAGGCGCTGCCCCAGATCAGCGCGGTCAGCGCCAGAAGAATATTGTTCGTCGATCTGCGTTTCATTTGAAAAATTTCTCCATCACTTCCTGCGCCGGCATCTCTTTCCCCGTAAACAGCTCAAACGCTGCTGCGCCCTGCCAGAGGAGCATCCCGATCCCGCCGACTGCCGCGCGGCATCCCGCTTCTTTTGCTTTTTTCAGCAGGAGCGTTTCTTTCGGATTATAGACCACGTCAGCCACCGCCAGATCTTTGTGAAGGAATTCCGCCGGGACCGGCAGCACATCTTCCAGAGGGCTCATGCCCGCGCGGGTGGCATTGATGAGGATATCGCTCTCTGCGATGGCTTTCTCCAGAGCCTCCGCATCGTCCAGATCATCAATGTAAACCCTGCCGATACCCGGGACTGCGTTTTCTATTTTTTCTACTGTTTTTTCTCCGTTCGCATAGAACTCATCCTTCCGGTTGAAAATCGCGATCTCACTTACCCCGTCCAGCGCGGCCTGGACCGCGATCGCCGTCGCCGCCCCGCCTGTTCCTGTGAGAACGATTTTCCTGCGGGCAATATCAACGCCATGCTCCCTTAAGTTGCGCACAAAGCCTGTCCCGTCCGTGATATGTCCTGTCATCGTGCCGTCTGCCTCAAAGACAACGGTATTGCATGCTCCCACCAGCTCCGCCGCCGGGGAAAGCCTGTCCACGAGCCGGGCCACCGCGGTCTTGCACGGCATGGTCACGTTAAATCCGCCCGCATGGAGAGTCCGCAGCGCATTCACCGCGTCCGCGGTCTTCTCCAGAGGCACATCAAAGGCGAGATATGCCGCATTGATCCCAAGTTTTTCAAAACTGTAATTGTACATGGCCGGGGAGCCGGAATGCCCCACCGGAGAGCCGATAAGCCCATAAAGCTGTGTATGTCCGCTGATCCTTCTTTCCATTATGATCTGTCCTCCTGTATCTGTGTTCAAAAATAAAATGCAGATACAGTATAACACACTGCCGCCCGGCTCTTCAATCCTTTAAAGCGTCAGATTATTCACCTGATCTCCTGCGTGACCGCCGTAAATGCCGCCATGGCCATGCCTTTCGAGACGCTGCACATGGCCTGTCCGGTCAGTTGACTTTTCGGATGGCCTGCCCGGTCTCCATTGGATATGCGGTCAGCGTATCCCCGTCCAGATCTGTTCCCTCCATATTTACAGCGGCAATCTGGCTGTTTTCATATGTTTTATAGTAATATGTCCCTTTATCTGCATTGACACAGCAGGAATAAGTGGTGATATCATAGTTTCCGTCCTGCGTGATGACCGCGCCTCTTGGCATGGCCACACCGTCCAGTATATGAAAAACCTGAGATACATTTTCTTCTTCGCTTTTTCCACAGACAGAATTCCATTTCAGAAACGCTGCTTTCACAAACCTGGAGGCAGAGGAAAAATCTCCGGGGAGCCCGATGCCCCCCATTCCCTGGGAATAGGGTTTCAGATCCGGCCCGTCTTTCCCGGCTCCCGGTCCGCCCGTCTCTCCCGGACGGTAGAACTCTGCCCGGGGATATTGGGCCGTTACGTTCAGATAATTATTCAGATTCGTCCTGTGGTATTCAAAAGATGGGTTATTCGTCAAAACGCCGATCGGATTCTCATAGATATACATGCCTTCCCTGACCGATTCGATCACAAGGCACCTCTCCCGGTCCGCCAGCATCCAGTGCAGCGGCGCAGGCGGCATGGTTTCGGAAAATGCATCGTCTGTAAGGTTGAGCGTGCCCAGCTTTTCTTCGGCTTCCCCGACAGACGCGCATGTCCCGAGAAGCCATGGGATCAGCTCATACACCGCGGCATTCGCCTTCCCCTCCGCCGCTTTTCCGTAAGATGCGTTCCCCGGGAAATTCAGACCTGCCATGCAAAGACCTTTTTCATTGACAGCCTCCGCATAGAGAGGAAATGACGCCTCTCCTGCCGCCATGCCGATCATGGCATAGTGGCTCGCAAGGGCGCCCTCATACCGAAACCGGAACGGGAACCTGCGCGGCGTGACCGTCACGCATTCCCCGAACGAATACTCCAGATCCATGTTCCTCCCGAAATAGAAATCTCCGTTTTTAAAGGTAATGCTTGTACACATATGACTTCCTCCTTGATCCTTATGCCGCATATAAGGTGCTGATGGGACATTCTGAATTAATGTACAGAAATTACCGCCACCAGTCCGGCAGTAACGTCTTCAGCCTTGCGGTCTTTTTTGCCTGATAATCGCACAAAACTTCGATTTCCCCTGCATTTTCATCCATTTGCATCATCAATTCCCGGCAGGATCCGCAGGGCATGACCACATTTCCATCCGCTGAGACACTGCCAGCCTCGATCGTTGGGGTAATCGTTCTCTCACACTGCACTTTTCCCGCGGAAATATATAATCTGTCCCATGAACCATCATATTCGGAAAGGGCAAGCGCTTCCATCTCCCGCACAAAATTTTCTTTTCCATCGCAATATCCGTCAATGTCCCAGGGGAACTTCTGCGCAAGAGCCTTTTTCATTTTCGCATACTGGTTCCGCTCTTTTTCATGGGTGCGCATGTAGTCCCGGAACGCGAGATGCCTCCCTATATTCCCCCAGTCGTCTGCCTGGAAGATATGGATCTGATGCGTCCGCTCATCCCCGCCTTTGCGGAGATACCGCCTCCCTGCTATCCCGAACTCCCCGCAATATTCATAACCTGTTTCAGCGAACTTTTCCGCCGCCCCATCCGTCTTTTCAAGGCTCCTGACCACAGCCAAAATATCGATAACAGGCTTTGCCGCCAGGCCCGGTACAGATGTACTTCCTATGTGATAGACCGCGATGCAGTTATCCGCAAGAATATCCCGGATCAGTAAAGATTCTTCCTCAAATTTTTTTCTCCATGACGGATCATAATCTGTCACAATAATATGCTGGCTCATTTTCAAATTTCACCTCTATTTTAGTCTGTCCATTTTCTGTTTGATTCATCACAATAACAATGACTGCTCCAGGCAGATTGATCCATCAAAATCCCATCATTATCCTCCTTGGCATCTAAATCACAGCTTCAACTCTACCGAAAAACATCTAAACCACTAATATTCTCCACTACGGACAGGTTAATGCTGGAAAAGTCAGAAATATGGCACTCTTCCGCCGGTTAGTCCTTTGCACGTGGCATCAACACTACTGTCTCCACCGTATTACCAGATTCCCACAAGACCTTTAGTAACCAAACTCCTGTCGATTAACTTCTAGCAACTTATACCTGATTATCAAGTAAGTATTTGTTTATACCCATTCTTATTTTTACTAATACATCTTCCAGTATATAATTCATAAGTATAAATGAGTGTAAGTGGCGCTAAAACTTTCTTTTCAGCATTCTCTTTTACAAAATTCCAAAATTGTATTTCCCCTTTTTAAATTTATGTTTTTCCAATTTACTATGTTCCATTACCATTCCCCAAATCATATCAAAACACTATATTTCTATCCATCTCTTTCATATGTCTCTCTCTAATTTCGGCAAATTATTTAAACTCACATTTTCCAATGTCTGTAACTGCTGTACCGCCAATTGCCGAAGCAATCCCATTCTCTCTTTCTGATCCTTCCCCTGATTTATTAAAACAGCATTATAGCTTTCTAAATTCGCAAGTACCAGTAATTGATTCAGAGTTGCTACATCCCGCATATTTCCTTTCGATGTTGGATTTTCATCTTTCCACTGTTTTACAGTTTTTCCAAATAAAACAACATTCAACATATCTGCTTCATTTGCATAGGTATACACTACCTGTGCGAGTGTTAATTCTGGCGGTATCAAATTATCCTTAATCGCATCCGTATGTATCCTGTAATTCAACTTAGAAATCTCTCTGTTCAAATTCCAATTCAGAGATAGCCGACTATTCTCATCAGTCTTTAATCTCCTGTAATCTTTCATGATATATAACTGGAATTCAGGAGAAATCCATGTTGCGAAAGACATAGCAATATCGCTATGGGCATATGTTCCGCCATAACGTCCTGCTTTTGAGACAATACCGATAGCATTCATCTGCGTAATCCACTTTGTCGGTGTCATAACAAAACGATTTAATCCAGCCTCATTTTTAACCGCCTCGAATTGCACACGGTTAAAATCTGGATTATGCAATTCTTCCCAAACGCCTAAAAACTCAATCGTATTTCTATTTCGCATCCAGTTTTGAATCACAAATCTTGGATCATCTTCATTTCTATATTTTGCAATATCCGTTAATGAAATAAATTCATTTTCAAAATTTGTAGTATAGATTCCTATGTCAATACCTTTCGCATGGATAGTCTCCTTAACAATTTTCGCCATAAGTATCCTCCTCTCCCCAGCATAAACTTAGGCGACATATCTCTTAGAACATATATCCTCCGCCTAATTCATAAATCATTTTCCAATTCACCTTCATCTTCCCACATTTCCCGATATGCTTCAATATAATTCCTAATACAACCGGGATATACATCCAAATACTTTCTACATACCCTCTTATACAATCCCAGCATTTTTTCATCACACGCAAAATCCAGTAAATAATCTAACAAATATGATAATTCATCTTCCGACACAGTTCTGCTGCACACATCTTCAACTAACGGCAAATAAACCTCATAGGCTTTTTGATGTATTTGAACTATCTGCTCTGCAATTTGATAAACCCTTTCATCCATATTAGATTACCTTAAAATATTTTAGTGCCTCCATTATCGCTTCTACTTTTTCTTTCGGCGGACGTTTCCTCGGCTGCTTCAATTCCTCTGCCGCATTAGGCGCATCATACATTGACAGTCCCAGAGACCTTTTTACCTCCACAATATAAGCGGTATGTACCTTAAATCCATACTTCTTCTCTACATATTCCTGTATCATCTTATATGTGATTTTCGGTTTCGGCTGATATTTCTTCGCCTGTTCTGCAATCGCATCCAGCGATATCTTATCGTCGCCTTCTCCAAATTCTACCTTTACGTTAATAACACTGTCCGGGGATTTGTGGGACAAAAGTACAACTGTTTCAACTTGTTCTTCATTGTCCAAACTAATCTTTTCACTGTTCTTCCAAAAATCTCTTCATCTTTGATATTTGCATGGAAGCATCCTGATCTATTAGTTATTATCTTTTTTCTTTACTATGTTTTGAATATTTTTAATGCTTTTCAAATATTCCTCTTCAACCGGCGACAAATTCTGTGCCTGATATTTTCTATACTCTTCTGTTGCCTTCTCAATTGCCTGCGCATGACTGATTGTACCGGCATCCTGCAGCACCTTTTCCCCTGTAGTCTTCAAAACATTATCAAGATGCTCCACATAATCTGACATATACATAGGATGATGGCGCATAGCCTGAATTTCTGCAAAATCAAAATATCCCGATACAATATTATTCAATATTTTTAATTCTTCATCATTAAGGTAATTCTTTGCAATGCCTATATCCTTTAAAGCAGGAAAGTCACCAGAAAAACTCTTTAATCCCATAAAAGGCTGGCTCGCATCCGCACGCTCGTATATAACCTCCGCTGCTGTATGTCCATGTGCTGCATAATGCAATTTGTTCTGCACCATTTTAAAAAAAGCAATAGATTCACTGCTCTTAGGATCATAGTCAACACTCGTTGCATAAAGGTCAAGAACCTGTCGATACATAACCTTTTCAGACGAACGTATATCCCGTATGCGGTCTAATAGTTCTTTCCAGTAATTACCTCCACCCAGATTTTTCAGGCGCTCATCATCCATTGTAAAGCCTTTTATCATGTACTCTTTTAATCGTTCGGTAGCCCAGCGACGAAAATTTGTGGCAATTTTTGATTTCACTCTATACCCAAGAGAAATGATCATATCAAGATTATAATGTGTTGTATTATATTTTTTCCCGTCAGCAGCAGTTGTTCGGAATTTCCGAACAACTGAAGTTTCTTCCAGTTCACCCTCTTCAAAAATGTGTTTAATATGCTCGCTGATATTGGATTTACTGGTTTGATAGAGTTCGCATAATTGCGCCTGTGTAAGCCAAACGGTCTCATCTTCAAACTTAACGTCAATTTTTGTGTGTCCATCTTCCGTCTGATATATGATAATTTCGCTCTCAACGTTTTTAGAAATATCTTTTTTATTCTCCACCTTTCACCCCTCCTAGTAATCTGCTTAACTTTTTATTGTCAACTGTATTTTCTGATTGGAATACCAGAGGAAAAAATATCTACATCTTCCATTTTATTCTGCCACAGTAACTCTCTTATTCCCAGTTCAAACATACTATTTTCTTCTCTAATAAATGGATTTGTCACTATATGTTTTATACTGTCTCTCTTAAACTTATAATCAACAAAAGGAATTAATATATTACCTCGTTTGAATTGTCCCTTTTTTTTAATATCACCACTACATTCTTCCGCCAGTAACAATTCCTCTGGTATTTTTAACACTATACGATATTCATTTTCACATGCAAAAGATTCATTTTTAAAAAAGCATCGCATATGATTTATGGATTCCCTAAATGCAAACAGTATGTGTCCTCGATATTTTTCGATTTCATTCTTTGCCTCGTTATATATTTGCTGTAATGCATCAAGTAATTCCTTTATACACTTCTTCTTATCTTCTCTTTTATATACAATCAGCCCCCTATAAATCATAATATCGTTCTTCAATTTTTCACCAATATTAACTTCCGATTTATCGCTTCCTTCAAACATATCCCACGAATGATTGAATGCTATACTTACACCTTCTCCAGATGATGCATAATAATTCCACATGCTAAGCGAATCATTCTCTGTCGAAAAGGAACATGTATATGTTCTATATATTTTCTGTTCATATTTATGCGTAATCCTTGAGAACCCCGTATAAGATTGGTAATATTTTTTTAATTCTTCCATTTCAACACTCTCAAGAATTAACTTTCTGAAATCCGAAGTATATTCATTGCATGAAAGCACATTTTCAATTAAAGGAATAATCTCTATAAACTCTGTAGAATCATTCAAAAAGCGGACATCACTAAAACGTAAACATCCGTTGTTTAAAATCTCTTTAAGAGTATCTACAGTACAATAATGACAAATTCCTGATGCCTTATTTGCAAATCCATCTGGAGCATACATTTCTGTGATAGTCTGCTCTTTATATGGAGTATTTAAAAAATGTGACATAGAAATCGCCATGCATCTTGCAAAAATATTATTTGACATACGATGCCTCCCATCAAAAATATCCTACGGTACTTTACTCGCCGCAACAACCAAGTTCATCCATATCCAATTCCACATTGATATGTTTATAAATTTTAAGTTTGGAAAGTAAACATACCGTCTTACCTTGCTTATCCAAACCTATTTCCGTATCATGTTCAATAGTAAAATGTTAGAATTCAATGAACTTTAGGTGCTGACCCAGATAATAATTTGTTTTTCTTAACACCTATCTATGGTTAAGTATAGACTATATCATTAATTCATATGGAATATAAGACTGTTGTTGATTTCTTAAAATAGCATATTTATGATCTACTTGCCTGTCAGCGGATTGCTCTGTATACTGTCATAAG
>CALWDM010000045.1 GCA_944376695.1 uncultured Mediterraneibacter sp.
CCTGCACTTACATCTTGATTTACTGATATCGAAATTTTGCCATTTTGCGTAGAAAATCATTTATAAGTGGCCTAATGCTTTTGCTAATTCCTCCTGGCTATACCCGCGCTGTGTCCGTAAGTATTTTATATTATCTCCGATATGCATTTGATTCACCTGCCTTTGCTTATATACTATAATAAATATGAATGAAATTCAAGTATATTTTGATTGGACACAAAAATATATGAAAAAAAATCATAAACAGTATTGATGTGTGAAAATATTCATACATGATAAATAGCAGAAAGTAAATACCAGAAAGTAAATAGCAGAAAGAAAGTTATTGGAAGGAACGAACAAGGCAAATGCAGGCGATGATTATTGAGACGTTATTTTTTGCCCGGATATTTACAGATATCTGTTTTTCTCTTTTAAATCGGGGATAATATATGAAAAAGAAAAAACAGAAAAACAGGAGGCATCTATATGGAAGAAAGGGTAAAGCAGTATATCGAATATTTAGAGCAGGAGGAAAAGAGCGAGGCTACCCGGAGACAGTACAAAAGGGACATCCTGCATTTCCTGAGATTTGTCGGAGAGCGGGAACTCACGAGGGAGCTGGCGCTCCGGTACAAAGAAGAACTGCTGACGAAACACAGTGCCGGCAGCGTCAACGTCAAGCTGGCGGCGTTAAACGGTTTCTTTACATTTCTGGGAAGAGACGATCTGCGCGTGAAACGGCTGCGGGTGCAGAAGCGGCCGTTCATTCCCCGGGAAAAGGAGCTGACCAAGGCGGAATATCTCCGGCTGCTGGAAGCGGCAAGACAAAAGAAAAATGAGAAGCTTCTGCTGCTTCTGGAGGCTATCTGCGGCACCGGCATCCGGGTATCGGAGCTGAAATACATCACTGCCGAAGCAGTCCATCAGGGTGAAGCGGTGATCCGGCTCAAGGGCAAGATCCGCGTAGTACTCATTTCCGGGAAATTAAGAAAAGCGCTCAAAGAATACCTCAGAAGGAGAAACATCACGTCTGGTCCGGTATTTGTCACGAAACACGGCAACCCGTTGGATCGTTCAAACATCTGGAAGATGATGAAATCCCTGTGCAGGTCCGCAGGCGTGGCAAGTCAGAAAGTGTTCCCTCACAACCTGCGGCATCTGTTCGCCCGGTGTTTTTACAAGATTGATAAGGACATCGCAAGACTGGCGGATATTTTGGGACACAGCAGTATAGACACGACGCGGATCTATATCATGTCCTCAGAATATGAGCCGAGGAAACGGCTGGACGCTCTTGGGCTGGTAGTATGAGGGGGAAATAAAAAAACCACATAATTGCAGTTATGTGGTATACCAAACGGATAATCTAAATATGTAATTATTTCCTATATTATACATAAGCCGATTTGTTTTGACAAGAAGCAAATAAAATTTTTTTAATTTTGTGAAATTGGACAGCGAAAAGTCATCCTTTTCCGTTTTTTGCCGTAAAAACAGACAAGGATTTCTTTTTATATATTTCTTCTGTATTTTTTGTCTCAATGATCCGGCTTACAACTGCCCGTGGAGCTGGTCCGATACCATTGACACCACATAACTGCAATTATGTGGTACTGGCCGGACGACAGCTGCAAGGGTAGTTGTTTTTTTTACAAAGTAAGTGATACCTGACAAATTGGATATGAATGAAGGTATCAGACCATGCAGCGTAATGTTCTACATTTTAACAGAAAGGAAAAGGGCTATGCAGCTGAAACTAACGACAAACTATGCCGTCCGCACCCTGATGTATCTCGCAAGGCACGGGGGGATCGTACCCATTGCCGAGATTGCGGAAGCCATGAACATACCGGAGAAATACCTGAACCGCCTGGGGCTGGCGCTGCGTGACGCAGGGCTGATCGTGACTCACAGAGGTCAGCACGGAGGATACAGTCTTGGCAGGTCTCAGGAGCGCATACGGCTCTACGATGTCGTCCTGTTAGTGGAAGGCACTGTCGCTCTCAACCGATGCCTGGAAAGAGACGAGCACTGTGGCCGGGGCGCGATAAGCGACTGTACGGTACACAAGTGTTATTCGGTGATGCAGAGGAAGTGGGAGAACTTCTTAAGAGGTGTGACCATAGCGAGCCTGCTGGGGGAGATGAGTGAAGAGGAAATAGAGAAGTGTATCGATCACGGACCTGACCGGTCAGATCAGATGGAAGTATACAGCGGGAATTATAAGGAGGAGAGGAGTGTAATATGAAGACACGGAAGATGAAAATGAAATTTCACAGAGCGCTCTGCACTATTATGGCCGTTATATTTGTGATGGGCGATATAGTCCCCGCGGTCTCTGCCCAGGGCACTGGGGCGGCGTCAGCGGACACAAAGCAGGTCATCGGGTTTGAGTCTGTGAACCCTGTGGAATACTATGAACTGGAATATGGGGGTGCATACGAAGAACTGGAGATCCCCGATAAAATAAGAGTAGTAACGGAACTGCCGGAAGACCTCCAGCTGTCCGCGTTCGAAGAGGGGGAGGCTCCTGAGCAGCAGGATGAGTTGCTTCCGGTGTATGAGTATTCCCATACGGTAAACCAGTTACAGCTGGAAAGCCAACAGAATACTTCCTCTTCGGCAGAAACTGCTTCGGAAGACGCTGCTTCACAGAATGCATCAAGTGAAGAAACAGTGCTGCAAACAGAAAGCACAGACACTGCACAAGCTGCTTCCGCAGAAAACTCTTCTGCAGAGGGAACTGTTTCCGAAAACGGCACTGTAAGTGTATCGGAAGAAGAACTGCAGCAATTAATGGATGAATCTCCAAAAATCAGCTACAATTCCGCAAAAGTTTATTCTTTTATAGATAACACTGGCAAAACCCAGTACCGCGTATACGGTTCTGTAAATGGACAGGAGCCATGCTGGTGGGCGGTAGATGAAGAAGGTACTGTGCTGGGTATTGTGGAAGAACTGGACGCCAACTGGGACTTTTCCAAACTGGACAGTACAGTGGCAGGCGAATACCAGGTAAAAGTACAGCTTCCTGAAAATTACATATTGAATCAGGGTGTAGAAATTGCATGCATGCAAATTATGGTAGCGCAGGAAAACGGTACTCAGGTTACTCTTGAAAAGGAAGACGGCAGTTTACCGGATGTATTACCGGTTAGTTATATAAAGGCATTGAGCACACAGCAGGCAAGAGTAAATACCGAAACCTTTCCGCTGGAAATTATAGGTGAAGGTATTCCGCCTAGCACAACAGGCACGTTTGTGGGAGGAGATATTACAAGAGACAGTGTACCAGCTAGAGAATACTATCTGTTTAAGGAAACAAGAGACGGTAGTGGGAACTTAACTGGCAATGGTGCCAGACTGATAATAGAAAACGACGGTGTTACAGTAGGATACAGTAATGTAACAGGATTGTACAATGTGCAGCAGCCGAACGGTACTTATCAGTGGTATTACAGCGTACTGGAGCCGGAAAACGCTGTGGCATGGGTGGTGCCTGATAATGCATATTTGGAACTTACCTATGAACCTGACCCGGCTTATGCAGATAGATTTAGCACCATTACGATAAAAAGCAGCAATTGGTGGGATGGAACTATCAATGGGCGTTCAAAAAATTATACGGTGAAATATCCGAGAGGAGCAAACGTTTCCTTTACTGTTGATTTGCCGTCTTTATATACAAATCATAAACAAACGTACACCGGTATTGATGAATCAGCAGTAACCGTAACTCATACACAAAAAAATCTGTACACAGATGTAGGTTATAGTGAACATGCTACAGCATGGGAAACAGTTACTTTTAATTTCACAGTACCTTCCAACGATGTAACCATTGATTTGACCTTCCAAAGTTATGCATTAAACGGAGGTAAAGTCAGAGATAAAATAATTCAGGTAGGTCAAAGATATGTTAGTCCGGGTCAGTATACTACTTATTATGAAGGCTACAGTATGGTTAGGGTGTATGAAGCAAGCGGCAATGCTACATGGTCATACGGAAAGACCCAATACGGTCACGGAACCGGTATGGCTTACACCAACGGTCGTACTCCTTTCCCCAGAGGATATCAGCTATATGGACCTGCAACGGCGGACGAAGTACCGGCTCGTGGTTTATTAGGTTCAGCTACTTCCCCATATCATACAGAGCGCTGGGTAAGCGCGAATACTACAGATGGCTCGCGGGCACAACCCACTATGCATGACAACAATGTTAGCAGGTTAACACAAGTTAATAAGCTCTATTACGATACAGTCGGCAATAACAATACCGGCGACTATCGAATGGATAATAAAATAGTATCTAACAAACAGGATGCAAATGGTAACAGTTCACTGTTTTTTGTGTGGGAATACGATTTACAAAACACAGAACAGGTATATGCTACGTCGGATGCATATGGACGTGATTTACCGAGGGGAATTTTAGTACATACTCAAAATAACCAAAGCGGTGTATTTATCCCGTTCGAATCAGACATTGCTAAGAGTGCCTCAAAGGAATTTGAATATACTCAGCATAATACAATACGTACAATAAAAGTAGAAGGCATGACCATAAAAATTACACGAATTCTGTATCGGTCAGCTCGAGAATACTCTGATTGGGACTACAAAAATTACTACTCTGCAGAGTATGCCTATACCGTTGAGGTTCAGGGTGCAACAGGATATATAGGCGTTGATTTTGTAACCTCAATCGATACTCAAAATTTCGTGTCGATAAACGGAGTATCAAACAATATTCAATCAGCACAAATATATACAACACCCGGAAGCGGCGCCAACGAAGAGGCCAGAAGGTGGACGAATATAGGCAGCGGCGGAGCTTATTATTTTTATAGATTCGGTAATAATAGCAGTGATAACCAATTTTACGATGGCGGTTGGAATAGAACGTATTACAACCGTGAAGGCGGCGTTGCTCTTAGAGTTGTACCGGAAGAAAATGCCGGCATGCCATATCTGCAGTTTTCCTTTAATAACGGTACTACTACTAGAGTAAGTGGTACAAATTCCAGCACAGCAGTTGAGACTAATTTGGACAACAATAAACCTGTGGAAGCAAGGAAAAAGACGGTAAACGGTACTGACACATATGAATTCTTATTTGGTTTAAGAAACTCAAGTGGTACCTATTTTGGTTGGGGTAATGACACCATCTTATCCATAAACAGCGATCCAAAGCAAATAGCGTATGAATGGAGGAGCGGAGATACAAACTGGACGTATCCTGGCGGGTCAGTTGATGAATGGGGTGTATCGAAAGGTGTAATAGCATATGGAGACGATTCGTATATTGCGGTACCGGAAGCGATACCAACTTCAAGCAGCGGTATGTTCAGAGGCTGGAAAATCAGAATATCCGGAGAACCGAATAATAATCCGGTGTATTTAACAGATCCTAATACAGGGAAAGAGATCTATCTCCAGCCGGGTCAGCTGCTAAATGTAAAAGATGAGTACTATCTGCCATGGGATAAATTCCAAGTGGTAAACGGTGCGACCTATAGCCACGTAGGAGGAAGCGGATATTACAACGCCATAGCAGTCAAATTTGACGCAGTATTTTCAAACAGTGTACAGGAAGGCGATATTGTCAGCGCTCCAATTCATACTTACACACAAACGGATGCAAGTGTTAATACAAATACAGAAGAAGATGGAGGCACCTTAGGCGGCGAATATACGGATCAGATCAGTTTGAAAAAACCGGCATTTGCGCCATGGGGACAATATTATAGGGTTCGATATGACGATACCGTACCAGTTAACAAGCAAATTTACTTGCTGAACCAAGATTTAAGTTTAACGAAAGGTGTTACAGGTGAGACTACCAACAGCAGCGGTGAATATATATTAGGTTATCTGCGTTATGACAAGGCAATAGGAGTAACTTATGCAGAGGGAGATAAGCCGCAGAGTGCAGCTGGTGCGACCATGCCGACGGACAGCAACCAATACACCACGGTAAGCGGCCACCAAAACAGTATTACGCTGCAGGAGCCGGGAGGAACCTTTGACGAGGGTGACTTTAACGGCTGGACGCTGGCATATAACGGAGGAAGCGTAAACATACCGAAAGAGATTACCACACTGATACTGGACGGCAACCAAAGTGAGGCTTCCACCACAAGCGGCACTAACATGACCATAGGCGGTGATGCGGCAGAGGCAGTTTACACCAGCGGCACAGTAAATCTCACCGCAGTATGGAACACAATGCTGCCAATTGCCAGCGCCAGAGCGAACTCAGGAGACTTAAATCCGGATTTGTGGAACAATCAGTATAAAAATACAGAAGTGACTCAGTTCTACAGCGGAACAGGCATAACACTGGAAGCGAAATTTAAGTACGACTTTGCAACCAGACAAGCAATTTTGGAAGAATGGGGCAAGCGTGCACAAGGACAAAAAGCCAGCGAGGAAATGTCACAGTATTTAGACTGGGCGCTGTATGGTCTGGAAGGCGCCAACGGAACCGTGAGAACATGGAGCCTGCGAGGCGACAGTTCCGGCGGTGATGGTATTACAACAGATTTAGCGTTGGGAGATACCGCCGGCAATGACGGATATGCAACTGCAACCATTACCATAAACATTCCAAGCAATCTTGTAACATATGAAGCTATGTCCGTACAGCAATTCTATCTGTTTGCATGGAATGATGCTTCCAACAGCCAGCTTGGCACCAATTACGACGCAGTAGCAGCCGGTCAGGAAAATAGCCCGTTTGACGCTATTGTAACTACATCCAATCCATATTGGGACATAGGCGGAGATGCTATGGGTCGTGATAAAGCAGTTGCCAGTGAATTCTGGTCTTATGGCGCAATGGTAGCAAAAGGCATCACCACAACGAAGGGTGATATGGCAGTTGCAACGGGTGATGAAATTCAGTGGAAAAACATAGACGCACAAACACAGTCCTTTGAAGTGGAATTCAAATACGATACATCCATTCCATGGAGTGTACAGAGTGCAGCACCTAGCAGCGCTGATACCAGCAACCAAAATGCCATCAGAGTTATTTTGGCTAAGAAAGTTGGAAGTACGTGGAGCAAACTGAACAGACTTGGTCCGGACGGAACCTTCGGCAGCGGAGGAGAGCTGGATGACTATGATATAGAATTGGTTGATCCTCAAGGAAGTTCCGATACCTTCAAGGTCAGAGTAACCGCAAAGAACAGCGTCATGGCAGCAAGCGGAAATAACGATGATACCGAATTTTTGGTAGCTGCATACAACTTCCAAAACGGCGAAACTTCTGCTCCTAATGCAGGTTCTTACACCAAAATGAGCGACATTTTAGGAGATTTGGGCACCAACAACGTTATGGGCCACGATGTACCAGCAGTACAGAGCAGCGTCAAAATCTACCCGAAAGGCGTAAAGATAGTCGATAACGGTGGAGAAGTGTTGACCAAAGATGTAAACGTATCTAAAGATTACTGGCAGCCGTCAGCACAGCAAACAGCAGTGTTTACCTTTGACAATGCAGGTTATCCAAACAGCTATCAGGGCAATACAGACTTCCAGAACCGCTTTGACCCAACAAGAGACAATTACCACGTTGCCTTGTATAAGCAGAGCAATGGAAGCTGGACTTTGGAGGAAAGCGATGAAACTGCACAAGACGACAGAAAATACATTCAGAGCATTACACCGGACGCGAACGGTCAGGTAACGGTGCAGTACAGCATTCCTGCGGAAGAAAATACGCAGAATACACAGTACCGTTTAATGGCATGGTACGGTGACATCAGCGGTAACAACGAGATTCAAACAACCGCGATTACACCGGATGATGCAGATAATGTTATGGCTCACCAAGCAGAACTTGCAACCGTTAACATTACGCTGAACCCTGTCAATACATTTACCAAAGTGGAAATGGACGGCGACAATCGGCCAAATGGCGTAAACGTATGGAACGACCAGAAAAGATATAATGACATACAGATTAAAACAGGAGACCAAGATGACTCTCAAGCAGGTGATCAGGACTTAGTTCTGACCGCAACGTTCAAATATGATGTAGGTTCCAAAGCGATCATTGAGAGCTATTGGAATAACAGAACCAACACACCTACAACCGACGATGGCATGGGACGTTATTTGAACTGGGTCATGTATGGATATAATACCCAAACAAGACAGCACAGTACATGGGTCATCCGTGAACAGAATGTCACCGGCGGTAGCAACAATGTACAACGAGTAGACGGTTTGAGCGTTGATTTGGAGTTGGGGAATGACGGAATTGCAACCATTTCCGTTATCATATCTGCTGATTCCGTAACGTATGACTTGCTGGAACATCAACACTTGTTCCTGTTTGCTTGGAACGATGCGGCACAAAGCTATACAGATAATATATATAAACCTGTGCAAACCAATTACAAAGCTCTGTCGCATACATATGAAGGCAGCGATGCAACAATCTATAAGTCAATTTTACAAAGAAAATTTAATACAGGTAATATAGGACATGGCTTAGGCGGCTCCAGTAATGAATGGTCGAGTGTAGGTACCTTGCCGAACTATAAATGGAATTTTAGAGTCATACCAAGAGCCGTTACCCAAACCAATGATACGACAGGCGACGCAACAACGCCTACCCAGGTACTGGATAACAGCAAGAAAGCAAGCCAGGTATTGCAATCCGTAACATTCAAATATGACAATACGGTACCATGGGCTACACAGAACAACTCAGGCGCATTGGGACAGCAAGTTCTCCGCGTTGCAGTATACAAGCAAAATTATCCGAACAGTGACCCAACTGCCCTTCAAAACGATGGTTGGAGCCTGATAGCTCACCATAATGGAAACGGCGGAGTCTCTACGGTTAGCGGCTACAGCATCGCAGTAACACCCGATGAGCAGGCTTCTACATTCACAGTAACAGTAACAGCAAACAACGAGAATTTGGCAGCCAACTATGCAAACTATGATTCCAGAATCAAAATTGTGGCATACAACACGCAAAATAACTATAGCGGCAATACAGCCAATCTGCTCGAAACCGGCGGACAGCTGAACACGCTGATAGGAAGCCATATACCGTCCAATACGACCAGCGTGCAGATGAACCCTGCGCCAATGGAAAGCGTAGGCCACGGCGGTGTGGGAGATACCACAACCGGAACCATAGGTCACCATGAGTTTACGTTCAGTAAGGAAACCGGCGTAGCAAACACGGTTAACTTTACCTTCCAGGGTGACACCAATCAGTTTACAGCCCCTGGCACAGACCCGGATAACGTGAATACAGGTATGGCAGGTAAATTTGGATTAGATGGCGGCAACGTAATTTTCACCCTGTGGAAAAGAGAAGGCGGCACAGGAGACTTCCAGATGATCGGCCATTTCACGAACGGTAATTTCAACGCGATCAACAACGCACAAGATCAAATTACATCAGTAGGTTTTGGAACCGACAACAAAATTGAGGTTGAGGTGGCAGTAGATGCAAATACGAATACAGAGGGAACTCAGTTCCGTGTATATGCATGGTATGTAAGCAGCAACTCTCAAAACTGGAATGATCAGAACATGGATAATGCAGTTTTTGCACAGGAAGATCCGGGCAGCACGGTTAACGGAGTGGTACCGTATTCAACGGCAACCATGACCGTGAACTATCAGGATCCGGACTTCTATATCAATATTCCGTCCCTGGTAACGCTGTATGACGACGCAGGCAATGTTAAGGATAGCTCCGGAACCGATTTGTCCGATCAATACGCAGGTGCAAGCACGGAAATAAGCTATAAATCTGAGTATCAGAACGGCGGAACAGGCGGAACAGCGCCGGAAATCCGGGTAGACATTGCTGACAATATGCCAATGACGATGGAGGGGGCTGCTTCTCCAAGCAACGAACATATTGTAGGCGTGTACTTTACAGACGGATATAAAAATAACGTCCAGGGCGGCAACAGCGGCATGGTTACCTTAGGTACCCTGAGCCAGACCAGAACTCAAGCTGAAAATGGCCAAACACAAACAACTCCGATAGGAGAAACCTTACCGTTCTATCTCAATACCAAGCAAGGTCATAACGGTGAGAAATACACAGTAACGTTGGATTTCCATTTTATCATTAACAGCAGTACAGGACCATGATGAAGAGGAGGCGGATAATATGAAAAAGAAAATTATTGCAATACTCCTTGGAGTGATGGTGGCAAGTACAACT
Organism: uncultured Mediterraneibacter sp.; assembly: GCA_944376695.1. GTDB lineage: Bacteria > Bacillota > Clostridia > Lachnospirales > Lachnospiraceae > Mediterraneibacter. The sequence continues at coordinate 10,196 of CALWDM010000045.1, forward strand.
TTATCCACGGGAGTATCTGCAGCATCACAAGGTGATGTCACAATTAGTTATACCACGCAGGGGAGCACCGTTATAGATAAAGGCGGTCAACAGGTGCAAACAGGAGATACTTCATCTTCTGCTTGGATATATACTTTAGCCATATCAGTATCAGCGCTGACAATTGCAGCGCTCCTACTGGGCAAAAGAAACAGAGAGGGGGATGAAGGGGAAAATACGGCAGAGTTCTAATGTATTATCAAATGTTGGCACAAAAGTTAACTACTAAAAGAAAAATGTGAAAAAGAAAGAGGAGGAATTCATTATGACATTAAGAAGAAAAGTAACAACAGCATTATTGGCAGGAGCAGTGGCAACATCTGTAATCGCTCCCACATCAGTATTCGCAGCATCACAGGGGGATGTAACAGTACAGTATATTGCAGGCGCACTTGTACCGGATGGTAGTGATGGAACATACTATATTACCATTCCAGCTAATGTAGTGTTTTCCGGTGTGAATGACTCACATGACATGAGTGTTAATCTAAAGAATGTAGACCCCACTAAAGATCTGGATGAGAATTTGGAAGTACAAGTAGACGTATATTCTGCAAATAATTATTCATTAAAAAATACTAGCTACGCTGGTGTTACAGGTACATATGAGCTGATATATACAGGTGCCAATGCAGATAATAACGGCAATAAACTAGTAAATACAACTCCGGCCGGTCCGGCGAGTGCAACTGCTGGTGACGTAGTAGGTACTTTAACACCTGATGCTTCAGTTATCAGTGGTACAGCTACACTGAAGACAGAACCAAGCGTAGAGGCCAAGGGTGTACCCTTCACAGATACTTTAACTTACTATGTAACAGAAACAGCAGCAACAGGAAATTAATAATTGTAAAAAGACCAGATGAAAGTATTTAGAATAAGCTAAAAAAGCAGACGCCTGCTATCCGCAGGCGTCTGTTTTTCAAGAAGCCAAGAAGCGAGGGAAACCGAATGAGGTATTCAGTAAAAAAGGGCGTAAGCAAAAAGCGGATAAAAGATGAATACGGCAGTCAATGGGAATATATAAGTAAAAAAGAATATCAGGCGCAGGAAGAGGGAGCTAAAAAAATATACGGCGACTTTCAAAAAAAAGACAGTCAGGACGCGCAGCGGCAGCTGGAAGCGGCAGACATAAACGGAAATACCGTGCAGAGCATAGGGATTTACCGTTACAGCGCAAATCCCGGCTGGAGCAAAACCGTTGTCGGCTACATCCCCATCAGCGCAGAGACAGAAAAAGGAAAACAGAATGGCTATATACGGATCATAAAGACCTCTGTACTAAAGTGTCTCCTGGCGTGCCTTGCGGTTTTGGCCGCTGCTGTCGCTGTATTTCTGGCATGGTACATACCGAACAGAGCGCCTGACGGACCAGATCTGGATGAATCGGCAGTCGCGTATCACATAGAAGGCGTGGCCAACAGCGATCCGAATCAGATCATGCTGCCCGGCTTAGGTACCATAAAGCTGACAACAGGTCAGACCCATGTGGAAAAGGTTCTGCTCAACCCGGAAGGAAATCCATGCTATTTCCAGTTCCGGCTGGTCCTGAAGGACACAGGGGAAACATTGTATGAGTCCAAGATGGTAGAACCGGGCAAGGCAATTGTTGAGTTTGACATTAACAGAGCTTTGGAAGCAGGCAGCTACGAGGCGGAAGTACGGATAGATACCCGCAGTCTGGAGGATGCGGAAACGCCCCTGAACGGCGGCGTGATAGCAGTGACCCTGGAAGTAGAATAAGAAAGGATTGTACAGCATGAAATACACAGCCATTAAAAAAAGAGTTTGCAGGCGCGTATGGAAAGATAAAAATGGATCTGAATGGTCATACATGTCTGCAAGCTCAGCAAAAGAAAAAAATGTGAACCACCGTGATATTGTAGGTGATATACCTTCAAAAACCAAAGGGACAACTGTGGGGGAGCTGTATGCGCAAGATGGCGTCCATTGCTGTCCGATAGCAGAATACCACGAAAAACTGAAATATTCCCAACGGGTCAAAGGCTACATACCATGCCGGTCGGAAGAAGAGCAGGAAGGCTATGTGCGGATACTGGGTACCGCATGGGGCAAGGTGCTGGCGCCGATCCTGGCAGCGCTCCTCATTTTGGCAGGCGCGATATTGGCGATATGGTACTTTACAAGAGAAAGCGGTCCGCCGCTGGATGAATCAGCCATCGCCTATCAGATGCCAAATGGATTAAAGAATGAAGATCCCAATCAGATCATGCTGCCGGGGTTCAAGACGCTGACTATGGACGCGCAGACAGGGAAGGTACAGGCGGCACTGGTCAATCCTGAAGGAAATCCCTGCTATTTTACCTATGTGATCGTGTTAACAGACACACAGGAAGAACTGTACAGGAGCGGATTGCTGGAACCGGGAACAGCGGTAACAGAATTTACCATAGAGAATGAACTGGAGCCGGGGAGCTATGACATTGAGCTGAGAATAGAGACTGGTCAGTTAAGCGATTATACTCAGGAAATGAACTCAGGCGTAGTTGCGGCTAAGCTGGAGGTAGTAGAAGAATGAAACGGAAGTTTCTCATAACAGCAGCGGCGGCGCTCCTGGCAGAAATATTCATCCTGACAGGATGCGTAAAAACAGAGCAGCCGCAGGCGGCAGAGAGCTTTGAACAGGATCTGGCAGGGACCATACAGATGGAGGATATTACGCTGACGGTCAATGCGACAGGTACACAAAATGAAGTGAAACCGCCGGAGCCGTATGGGTATTACAATTATTATGAGGAATACGAAGGCTACCAATATTATGTGGCGTCAGTGACAGTGCAAAACAGCGGAGAGGTCCCGTTTGATCCGGCCTCCTGTAAAATAACGGCAGCAATGTCTGACCAGAGCGCAGCAGACGGCAAATTCGTGTTATTAAATGAGATCGACTCAGACTTTAAAGAATCCCTGGACGCGGGAAGGGAATGTAATGGGTATCTGTTTATTTTGGGAAAAGAAGAAGCAGGTATCCCTGAAACAATAAATATATATTACAATCATGAGTTTCAAGTAAAAGAAGAGACGGAACCGTATGATATGCAGATGATACTCCAGGTTGTTTCTCAGTGAGGCAGTTATGAGATAAGCGGCGGATATGGAGATACAGAGCAGAGTGAATATGCCAGACAGAGTCAGGACGTTTTACAGAAAGTGGAGCGTCCTGTCTCTTATTTTTGCGGTACTGGCTGTCCCGGCAGCCACAGCCGGATGTGCCGGCAATGTGACGGACAAAGATCGGACGGACAATAAATGAAAGAAGAATAGTCAACTGCCTGTGCGTATGTTAAAATAGGTAACAAATCAACATAACGACATGGAGCGTCAATATGGAATATTTATATAAAAAACTGAAGGATTACGCTTCATCCGGCTATTATGGATTCCACATGCCGGGCCACAAGCGCAGCGGCAGTTTGACCGGAGCGGACCTTCCTTATGAGATAGACATCACAGAGATTGAAGGATTTGACGATCTGCACCACGCGGACGGACTGCTGAAAGAGGCGCAGTCAAGGGCTGCGTCTGTTTATCATGCGGAGGAAACCCATTATCTCATCAATGGGAGCACGGTGGGGATACTGAGCGCGGTGCTTGGCTGTACCAGGAAGGGTGAGAAGATCCTCATGGCGCGCAACTGCCACAAATCTGTATATAACGCTGTCCTCCTCAATGAGCTGGAGCCGGTCTATCTCTATCCCGGGCTCCTGACGGGGGCGGAGCTGAATGGGCAGATACCGCCTGAAAAGGTGGAAAGACTGCTGGAGGAGAACCCGGATATAAAAGCGGTTGTCATTACGTCCCCCACATACGACGGCGTTGTCTCAGACATAAGGAGCATTGCGGATATGGTCCACAAAAGAGGGGGCGTACTCATTCTGGATGAAGCCCATGGGGCACATTTCGGATTTCATCCGGCATTTCCGGAAAATGGGAACATGCAGGGTGCGGACGTGGTCATACACAGCCTGCACAAGACGCTCCCATCACTGACCCAGACAGCGCTCCTGCACATGAATGGACAGGCTGTGGACCGGAAGCGGGTACGCAAATACCTCCATATGCTGCAGTCCAGCAGCCCTTCCTATGTGCTGATGGCAGGCATCGATGAATGTGTCCGTGTGCTTGCGGAGAGAGGGGAAGATTTATTTGCCCCATATGTACGGCTCCTGCGGCAGACAAGGGAGAAACTGCGGACCCTCCGGTATCTGAGCCTGATCGGGACAGAACGATGTGACCTGTCTAAGCTCGTGATCTCGGCGGGAGAGTGTGTGATAAGTGACAGTGGAGAAATAAAAAGGTTTACTGGAAAAGATTTATATAATGTTTTATATGAAAAATATTTACTTCAGATGGAGATGGCGGCAGAGTCTTATGTGATCGCCATGACGTCTCCTGCGGATACAGAGGAAGGGATGCAGCGACTGGTATCTGCCCTGACTGAAATTGACGGGAAGCTTGCTCCGGTAAACAGGCAGGGATATACGCCTGCGCAGACGGAAGCTCCGGTAAACGAGCAGATCTATACGCCGGCTCAGGCGGAAGCGCTGGAAAACACAGAGTACATCCCCCTGTCAGAATGCGCGGGAAGAGTGGTACTTGAGTACACGTATATCTATCCGCCGGGGATTCCGCTGACCGTGCCGGGGGAGAAGGTTTCCGCAGAGACAGCGGAGCATCTGAAACGATATAGAGCCGCGGGATTCCGTGTGGAAGGCACGGAACAGCGGGGAAAGGTAAGGGCGTTGGTCAATGGGTAAGATTTATTATGTGATGGGAAAGAGTTCTTCCGGAAAAGATACGATCTATAAAAAGCTGATGGAGGCCCACCCCCGGTTCCGGACGATTGTGCCGTACACCACACGACCGATCCGGGAAGGCGAGCGTGACGGAGTGGAATATTTCTTTGTGGACGGAGAGCGTCTCCGGGAAATGCAGGAAGCCGGGCAGGTGATCGAGGTGCGCTCCTACGATACAAAGTGCGGGATATGGACGTATTTTACGGCGGATGACGGCCAGATCGACCTGAATGCGCATGACTACCTTGTGATCGGGACGCTGGTTTCCTATCAGGCGCTCCGGGAATATTTCGGTGAGAGAAAGATGGTTCCGGTCTATATCGAGGTGGAGGACGGGCTGCGCCTGGCCAGGGCAGTGGAGCGGGAGCGCAGGCAGGCAGAGCCGAAGTATCAGGAGCTGTGCAGGAGATTTCTGGCGGACGCGGAGGATTTCTCAGAGAAAAACCTGAAAAAAGCAGGGATCACAAGACGCTTTGAGAACGGGAATCTGGAGGAATGCCTGGCGGAAATAGAAGAGTTTATCCGAAGTTCGGAAAGGGTATGACTTTGAGGCAGAATGTGCTATACTAAAAAAATCCACCCCTTTATTTGTAAAATGTAGTACAATAAGAGATATACAGAATCAGGTGATTCAGGTATTCCAACAGGGGAAATTCATATATGGCAGGTGATTGATATGAGTGGTTTTAAAGATGTGGTCGGGCACAAAAATATTATAAAATATATTCAGAATGCAGTGACTGCGGAGGCGGTCTCCCACGCATATATTCTGAACGGCGAAAGGGGATCCGGGAAAAAACTGCTCGCAAATCTGTTCGCCATGAGCCTTGAGTGTCAGAACAGGGACGAAGACGGAGACGCGTGCGGGAAATGCCAGTCGTGCAGACAGGCTCTGAATGGCAACCAGCCGGATATTATCCGGGTCACGCATGAGAAGCCAAATACGATCAGCGTGGACGATATCCGTGTGCAGGTCAATGACGACATTGTGATCCGCCCGTACAGCAGCAAATATAAGATCTATATCATCGCGGACGCGGATCTCATGAGCGTACAGGCCCAGAACGCGCTCCTCAAGACCATCGAGGAGCCGCCCCGGTACGCGGTAATTATGCTTCTCACGGAGAATGCGGATACGCTTCTGCCTACGATCAGGTCCAGATGTGTGATGATGAAGCTGAGGAATATCAAGGATCAGCTTGTGAAGAAGTATCTTATGGAGCATCTGGAGCTCCCGGACTACAAAGCGGATGTGTGCGTCGCCTTTGCGCAGGGGAATATGGGAAAGGCGATCATGCTCGCCAATTCGGAATATTTCAATGAAATCAAAGAAGAGGCAGTGCATCTTCTCCGGAATATTGACGATATGACTGTTCCAGACCTGATGGAAGCAGTGAAGAGTTGTATGACATACAAGCTGGAGATCAATGATTACCTGGATATCATCGCGATCTGGTACAGGGATGTGCTGATCTATAAGGCGACAAAAAGCGTGGACCGCGTCGTATTTTCCGACCAGATGAAATATATCAGAGAGCGGGCGAGCAGAAGCTCTTATGAGGGAATTGAAAATATACTGGACGGGATCGAGAAAGCAAAGTCCAGGATGAAGGCGAATGTCAATTTCGAGCTGACGATGGAACTGCTCTTACTGACTATAAAGGAGAACTGACAAAATGACGAAAGTAATTGGAGTAAGATTCCGGACCGCGGGGAAAATCTATTTCTTCGCTCCGGGGAAATTTGATATAAAGCAGGGCGACAATGTAATCGTGGAGACCGCACGGGGCGTGGAATTCGGACGGGTCGTGAGCGGTCCCAGAGAGGTGAAGGACGAAGAGGTCGTACAGCCCTTAAAGTCCGTGATCCGTCCTGCGAATGACCAGGACAGGAAGACCGTCCAAAAGAATAAGCAGAAAGAAAAGGAAGCTTTTAAGATCTGCCAGGAAAAAATCCGCCGGCATGAGCTGGAGATGAAGCTGATCGACGTGGAATATACGTTTGACGGAAACAAGATCCTGTTTTATTTCACCGCGGACGGAAGGATCGATTTCCGTGAGCTGGTGAAGGATCTGGCGGCAGTGTTCCGCACGAGGATCGAGCTCAGGCAGATCGGGGTCAGGGATGAGACGAAGATCCGGGGCGGGATCGGCATCTGTGGCCGTCCGCTGTGCTGCAGCACATACCTGACGGAATTTTCGGCGGTATCGATCAAGATGGCGAAAGAACAGAATCTTTCCCTGAACCCGACAAAGATCTCGGGCCTATGCGGGAGACTGATGTGCTGCCTCACGAATGAAGAGGAGACTTACGAGGTGCTCAACAGCCAGCTCCCATCCGTGGGCGACACGGTTACGACAAAGGACGGGCTTACCGGAGTGGTGCATTCCCTGAGCGTACTGCGCAGACAGGTGAAAGTCGTGGTGAACCTGGAGAATGATGAGAAGGAAATCCGGGAGTATCAGGCAGACGAACTGAAATTCAGGCCCCGCAGGAAGAAGCAGAAGATCTCCAGGGAAGAAATGAAGAAACTGGCTGCACTGGAAAAAGAAGAAGGAGCGTCAAAGTTAAATGACAAATGATGCACTGAGATCGCTGGTGAAAGACGGGGAACGTCTGGATGACCTTCAGCTTAACGGGCTGGAACTGATCCAGGATCCGAAGAAGTTCTGTTTCGGCGTGGACGCAGTCTTTCTCTCGGATTTTGCCAGAGTGAAGCCGGGAGAGACGGCGCTCGATCTGGGTACCGGGAATGGGATCATCCCGATCCTGCTGGCCGCGAAGACACAGGGGAAAAATTTTACCGGGCTCGAGATACAGGCGGATACAGCGGATATGGCACGCAGAAGCGTGCGGTACAACGATCTGGAGGAGCGGATCGAGATCGTGACAGGGGATATCAAAGAGGCGGCGGAGATATTTAAGCCGGCCTTTTTTGATGTGATCACCACGAACCCGCCTTATATGCCGGCGGACCACGGGCTGCGATGCCCCGATGACGCCAGGGCGGTCGCGCGGCACGAGGTGCTCTGCACCCTGGACGATATCCTGCGGGAGAGTATGCGCCTACTCCAGGACAAGGGACGGTTTTATATGATCCACAGGCCTTTCCGCCTGACGGAGATCATGATCAGGATGAACCGTTATAAGATCGAGCCAAAGCGGATCCAGTTTGTCTATCCGTATATTGATAAAGAGCCGTCTATGGTGCTCATAGAGGGTGTGAGGAGCGGGAAGCCGGGAGTGACGGTGGAACCGCCCATCATCATATATGACAGTCCGCGGGACCAGTCCGGGGACCGGGCTGATAAGTGAGCGGGAGGAGAGGAAAAATGGCAGGGACGTTATATCTGTGCGCCACGCCCATCGGGAATCTGGAGGACATGACGTTCCGGGCGGTGCGTGTTTTGAGGGAGGCTGACCTGATCGCCGCGGAGGATACGCGCAACAGTTTGAAGCTTCTGAATCATTTTGGCATCCAGACGCCCATGACAAGCTACCACGAATACAATAAATACGAGAAGGGCAGAAAGCTGGTGGATAAGCTGCTTGAGGGGAAGGATATCGCCCTGATTACGGACGCCGGGACGCCGGGGATCTCCGACCCGGGGGAGGAGCTTGTGAGGATGTGCTGCGAAGCGGGGATCACAGTGACAGCGGTCCCGGGGGCGGCTGCGTGCATTACGGCTCTCACCATATCCGGGCTTCCTGCGAGGCGGTTTGCTTTTGAGGCGTTTCTCCCGCCGGATAAGAAGGAGCGGGAGGCAGCGCTGAGCGTACTGGAGAAGGAGCAGAGGACGATCGTTCTCTATGAGGCGCCGCACCGCCTTGTGAAGACGCTGAAGCTGCTGGCGGAACGTCTGGGAGAGCGCAGGGTCAGCGTGTGCAGAGAGCTGACGAAGCGCCATGAGACGGTATACCGGTCTACGCTTCCGGCGGCTGCCGCGCATTATGAGGAAACCCCGCCAAAAGGGGAGTGTGTGATCGTGATACAGGGGCGCACCCGCCGGGAGGCAGAGGAGGAAGAGCGGCAGAGGTGGATGGATATGAGCATAGAAGAACATATGGAGTATTACCTCTTGCAGGGGATGGATAAAAAAGAAGCGATGAAACGGACTGCGAAAGACCGGGGTGTGCAGAAAAGAGAGATCTATAATTACCTTAACCGCGGCTGAGGCAGGGAGGAAAAAGAAACAGACATCAGAGATTATCTGATGTCTGTTATTTTTCCTTCTTTCATGAAGACGGTTTTTTTCTTCAGTCCCGCGGCCTCTTCCCGCCTGTTGGTCACATACAGGACAGTGATGCCAAGCTCTTCGTTGATCTCGAGGATATCTCCCAGCATCTCCATGCGCAGCTCCGGAACCTGGCGGGAGAAATCTTCATCCACGAGAAGGGCTTTCGGGTGGAATACGACAGCCCGCGCCAGCGCGACTCTTTGCCTGTCCGAAGCGGAGAGGAGCCGGATCTTTTTGCCTAGAACATCTGTGATGCCAAAGAATTTCGCGGCTTCTCTGACACGGCTGTCGATCACTGTGCGGGGGAGGTTGCGCAGCCGCAGTCCCAGGGCGATATTGTCATATGCGTTAAAGTACCTGTACAGTGTATAGTTCTGAAAAGCCATTGCCAGATGACGGTCGCGGGGGAGGATGTCGTTGAGCAGGTCTGTTCCGAGGTAAATCCTGCCCGCTGTGATATCCTCCAGTCCGCCGATCATGCGCAGGATCGTGGACTTTCCGCAGCCGCTGGGACCGTGGAAGACAATAAATTCGCCATCTTCTATATAAAGGTTCACATCGTTAACGGACACGAAACCGTTTGGATAGGTTTTTGTCAAGTGCTCCAATGTCACGCTTGCCATAAAAAACACCTCCACACATCGATTTGAGAAGTCAGTGTTGTCTGACTTCTTTTTATTTTAGCACAAATACTGACTGCTCACAATCCCAAAGACATTGCCCCGGCGAGGAAGACGCTGGCTGCAAGCCCGGCAAACGTGGCGAGGAGGGCGCCTGCCAGCGTGTACCGGGAGTGTTTTACTCTGGCGGTCATGAAGTATACGCTCATTGTATAAAAAATAGTCTCGGTACAGCACATGGAGATGGAAGCAATCAGTCCCAGCCGCGAGTCGGTTCCAAACTCTTTGAATACGTCCAGGAGCAGGCCGGTGGCAGCGGAGGAGGAAAACATTTTTACCACTGTGAGGGGAACAAGCTCTCCGGGAAAGCCAATGTATGAGGAGAACTGTCCGATGACGGAGGAAAGGAAGTCCAGGAAGCCGGAGGAACGCAGGATCCCGACGGCCGCCATCAGTCCGATGAGTGTAGGCATAAGGCGGATGACTGTGAGAAAGCCGCTTTTTGCCCCTTTGATAAATGTTTCATATACATTGACGCCGGACAGCAGTCCGTAGGTTACAATGCCCAGTATGATAAAAGGAACGATGAAATTTGAAATATAGAGAAGAACCTGCAAGGGGGGCCTCCGCAAAAAAATGATTTATCCAGAGTATATGCCAGAACATGAGAAAATATATATCAGGTCAGCAATGTCTTCGCTTCTGAGGGAGGACGGAGAGCGGTACATGAATATCGTCAGCCGGCGTTTCATAGGATACAGTAAAGGTAGTTCAGGAGCTTTTATGCTGTCTTTCAGGTCTTATTACATAAAATTCACTTACAGGTTTCGAAAAAAATATCCGCTGTGCATCTTTGGCGCGCTGGGCCTTGCGGCCGGTCTGGCGGCTGCCGGCTGCAGTCCGCGTGTGGATTCAGGCGGTGAAGATGCAAGATTTCGGGAATATACTCTTGAAATGTTCTGCCGGGAAGCTGCCTCCAATACAGTAAACCTGCATTATACACTGAAGGAACCGGAGAATTATGGAATTGCATCTCCACCGGTTACGCTTGGCAGTTTTGACGTTGAGGAGGAAGAGGTGAAGGCGGAGTCAGAAAATATACGCCAGTCGCTTCTCGGATTTTCTTATGATCATCTGAACACGCAGAACAGGCTGACATATGATGTGCTGAATTACCGGCTCAAAAGTATGGATAAAAGCGCGGATTATCTTTTGTATGAAGAGCCTCTGGGGCTGGTCAGCGGGGCGCAGACACAGATCCCGGTAGTGCTGTCAGAGTATCAGTTTTATGACCGGCAGGATGTGGAGGACTATCTGGCGCTCCTCAGGACGACGGGGGAGTATTTTGACAGTCTGATTCGATTTGAGAATAAAAAATCAGAGGCGGGACTGTTTATGGCAGATTATGCGGCAGATACAGTGATCGGGCAGTGCCGCGCATTCCTTGACATGGGAGACGGAAATTACCTGTATTCAACATTTGCGGACAGGGTGAAGGAAATGAAGGATTTGACAGAAGAAGAAAAAAGCGAATACATACAGGAGAATGCTTTGATGATACGGGATCATGTATTTCCGGCGTATGAAAAACTGATTGCTGCTGTGGAAGAGCTGAAGGGCAGCGGAAAAAACGAAAAAGGGCTGGTGTTTCTGCCCGGGGGGAAGGAGTATTATGAGCTGCTCGCGGAGCAGTCTACCGGTTCCGGACGTTCTGTGGAGGAAATGAAGGATCTGACGAGAAGGCAGATCTCAGATGACCTGGGAGCTATGGAACGGGTCCTCGGCATCAGCTATGGGGAGGCGGAGGAAGCGGCCGCGTCCATCGGGCAGGAGAGCGCCGAACTGATCCTGTCCCACCTGAGGCGTGGGATCAGCCGGACATTTCCGGATGCGCCCGATACTGCTCTGGAAGTCAAATATGTGCCGGAGGAGCTGGAGGATCACTTAAGTCCTGCTTTCTATATGATTCCTGCCATCGATAACATCGAAGAAAATGTGATTTATATCAATCAGGGGCATATGGGAAATGATCTGACGCTCTTTACGACACTGGCGCACGAGGGCTATCCGGGGCATCTGTACCAGACGGTCTTCTACGAGAGCACAGATCCGGATCCGATCCGCAGCCTGATGGATTTTGGGGGCTATGTGGAGGGATGGGCGACTTACGCGGAGATGGGGAGCTACTATCTGACGCCGCTGTCAAAGGAGCAGGCTGTCATCCTCCAGAAGAACAGTTCTGTCATTCTCGGGCTGTACGCGCTCGCGGATATGGGGATCCATTACGACGGATGGAGCCGCATGGATACGATCGATTTTTTTTCGAATTACGGAATCACGGATGCGGATACTGTAGAAGAGATCTACGAGCTGATCATCGGTTCGCCGGCAAATTATCTGAAATATTATATCGGGTATGTAGAATTTATGGAGCTGAAAAAGGACTGGATAGAAGAAAAGGGGGAGGAGTTCTCCCAGAAGGAATTTCACGAAGCTGTGCTGGAGGTGGGACCTGCGCCGTTTACGATTGTGGAAGACTATATGTGGGAGATAGACGGAGGTCATTAAATGCTGAATTATCTGTGGGCGGGGATGATCCTCGTGGGAGTTGTGTTCGGAGCGTTTAACGGTAGAATGCAGGATATTACGAATGCGGCGCTGGATTCGTCAAAGGAAGCGGTGACTCTGTGTATTACGATGATCGGGGTTATGGCATTCTGGACAGGAATCATGGAAATCGCTTCAAAAGCGGGGATCATACGGATGGCGTCGCGAAAGATGAGACCGCTCGTCCGCTGTCTTTTCCCCGGTATGCCGGAGGGACATAAAGCGGAGGAGCATATTACAACAAATTTTATCGCGAATTTTCTGGGGCTTGGCTGGGCAGCGACTCCTGCAGGGCTTAAGGCGATGGAGGAGCTTGGGAAGCTGGAGGAGGACAGAAGAGCGGGCAGGGCGGCCGGACCGGTGCGGAAAAAGGGCGTGGCAGGCAATGAAATGTGTACCTTTCTGATCATTAATATTTCCTCGCTCCAGCTCATACCTGTGAATGTGATCGCTTACCGGAGCCAGTACGGGAGCCCGGACCCGGCTGCAATCATCGGAGCGGGGATTGCGGCGACTATGGTGAGCACGGGGGTGGCAGTCATATTCTGCAGGATTATGGACAGAAGCGGAGACAGAGGGAGAGGACGCAGAGGAGGAAGATTATGAATTGCTGTCACTTGTGCTGATGATTCTTGGAATCATTGTAAGCCTCCTGATTGCATACATAAATCAATCAAAAAAGTAACCGCCCCAGCCAAGGTAACGGTTACTCATTTTGAATAACTAACTTTTGGACTAACCGTCTGTCGGTAGTGCCTTTTTATATAATAATATTAGCAATCGATGTAAAAGATGTCAATGTGTAATTTTACCATTTTCACCATTTTTACCATACTTACACAATAATCAGATGTAAAAAGGAGGAAGAAGGTTGGTTGAAAAAGTTTTTTAGATATGTGTCAATAACTTTTGAAAATGTCACTTTTTAATGTTTAAATTTTTTGGAGAAAATGTCACTTTTCTAAGAGGGCTT
>CALWDM010000046.1 GCA_944376695.1 uncultured Mediterraneibacter sp.
GAGGAATGGCACCCGCTTTTCGTGGAAGCCTTGCAGAAACAATCCCATGTGGAATATCTGCTGGATGTGCTGCTGTTGTTGCCCTTATGTATGCGTTCAATTCTCTTATTGTTTCTCGTACTATGCAGCAGCTTTTTCGTTTATTTGCCGAGAGTGGAAACGGTGATATTGGCGTAATTGCCACCCTTTTTTCTGCCGTCGTTGTATTTGCACTTGGGTGGTTTATCAGTTACATGATGGACTTCATCTTGCAGCGTCGCAGCAGGGAAATTAGCACCTATATGATATTGGGTGTAGAAAAAAGCGACATTTGCAAAATGATATTTAAGGAAAATGCTTTTTTCGGCCTTGTGGCTATTATTTTGGGTTTTGGCTTTGGAATTTTAGTTGCTAAAATATTAGAAAGTTTTGTTTCAAATTTATTCCATTTTCAAGAAACATTGTTAGCTTTTCTTTCTGTAAAAGCAGTCGGCTTGACTTGTATCGAATTTTGCATTGTCTATATCATCGCACTGGTTAAGACGAATAGAAAAGTACAAAAGGTTAAATTGATAGATCTGTTGAATTACAGTCGGAATAACAGTAGTGTTCGTGAACATCAATCTAAAACTGGCTTCATCTTTTTGTTGATTTCCGTGGTAATGCTCATTGTAAGTTTCTATTCGTTTGCGGGAACAAAACAGACAGTGGCAAGCATTACCGCAGGTGCAGTTTCGGCAATGTTAGGGCTGTTATGCTTCTTTCGAGGATTTATTTATATCATACACGAAATGTTCAATAAATCTCGGAACTGGAAATACAAAGGAAGTCGTTTAGTTACCCTACGAATGTTTCTTTCAAAATCCAATAAAATGAGTTTCTCATTAGGTGTTATCTCAATTTTATTCACCTGTACCATCGTTTGTATCGGTATGACAAATGCTTTTTATCAGGTCATGGAGAAAGCAGTTGTTATGCAGCCATTCGATCTTGCGATTGTTCATGTAGGTGAGAACGGTGATTATAGCCAATATTCCTCATTCCTGAATGAGCGCACTGATGTAGACGACCAATATTCCTATTGCTTATATACAGATAAAAGCACACAATTTACTGACATTAGAAATCGTACCTTAACAGAATACTGGAACAGAGCAGGCAAAACCGTATCAGTCAATGACTATGTTATTGCAGAAAACCAATACGATGCCTTTATGAAATATAGTGATTATTGTAATTTGCGGGCAATGTTGGGCCTGCCTCAAATCCCATTGTCAGAAGAACAATACATCATTCATTGTCTGCCATATCTGAAAGATACATTTACAAATTTGCAGATTGATAAAGACACTCTGGTTTGCAAGGATATTTTTACCGAGGCGTTCTCACAGTATGGCGGATATGGTAACGGCCAAGACTTTGTAATCGTTGTCCCGGATCACTATATTGAAAATATGGAAGCGATGTACAGCCTTCATGTTGTTCAATCCGAAACAGTGATTGATATGTCTGAATTGGAAAACGAATTTCCGCAAGTTAGGCCATTGAACTCCAATGTGGTTGCTTCCGGGGAAAACGGATACACAACAAAAATCCTCGATAAAGGAAACTATTATTACACAGGCAAATTAGCAAGTACACCTACCAGCCAAGCTATTTTAATTATTTTGCCATTGTGCTACTTGTCGTTGGTTATCGGCATAATTAGCATTGTAATACTCGCTGTCCAACTTTTGACGGAAGTTAAAACAATAAAGCGTCAATATGATGTAATGCGAACACTGGGAAATGAGGTGGTTGTTCTTGAAAAAATGTTGAGAGAGCATATATTTCTTTACTTCGCATTGCCTCTTATTCCTGCATCAGTCATTGGAGGTTGCTTACTAAAAACAATGAGCCATACGCTTTTTATAGTTTCTTATGATGTGCCTGTATTTGATAATCTGACCGCATTGATAGCACTTGTGGTTTTGAGTGCTTTACTGATTTTTACACTTATTTATCTCCTGTATGCGTTTATTACCTCTCAGGCTATGAGAAAAGAAATTATCCCTCTAACATTGGAGAAATAAGTAGAATAGAAATTTCATCTGCCGGACGACGGCAAAAGAAAAAAAGCCGTCGTTCGACAGACACTATTCACGCTTATTTATCGCTGCGGCGGCTTTGAGCAAATCAAGGCCGCCGTTCTTGCCCTCATACGGAATGACACCCTGACGCTGACAGGATCGGCGGCCCACGGAGGGAGCCGCCATGAAGCAAAGAGCGTTTCGACAAATTCCGACGGGGTATAAACCGTCAAAAAAAGCCCGTCCCCGGCTACGGGGACAAGCGGCCATGAGTATGCACTATACCATGTAAATCAACTGCATATCACTTATTCTTTCGCCCGGTGGGTCTGCGACCTGCCGGGCGAAATTTGTTGTTTCCTGCGGTTCTTCGGTGCGGGCCGGGGCCGTCACGCTGTCACCGATAAAGGAGGCGGTGCAAGCAGCTTTATCTTCTCACTCTCCCGCAGATCGGGGGTGAGAAGATGAACGAATACACCTTTGACTATGTGGAACGGAACCGGCTGGACGCTTTCTGCAAAACTGTTCTCCGCAACGAGGCCATCAACTACCTGTCGGAGCTGGCCCGCCGCCGTGACCGGGAAAAGCCGCTGGACACCTTGCCGCAGGCGGAAATGGACAAGCTCTGTACGCTGGACGAGTACCCCAGCGACAGCTTTGTGTTCTCGGCCTTTGGTTATGACCTACATATCCGGGACGAGCTGGTGGCCGGAGCCTTTGCCAGCCTGCCGGAGCAGGAGCAGCAGATTTTAATTCTGCGCTTCGTTGCGGCTATGGCGGACGGCGAGATCGGCGGCCTTGTGGGGATGTCCCGCAGCGCCGTCCAGCGCCACCGCACAAAGACTTTGAACGAATTGCGGCAGAGATTGGAGGATAACGGAGGGAGGAACGCGAAATGAAGCAGCCCACATTTCACGGCAGGGTGCTTCTGCCCCTGCCGGTCTTTGCAGAGGCCCGTGCCGGTGATCCGCTGGCAATGGAGCGCATCTTGCGGTACTATGACGGCTACATGAATAAGCTGTGTACCCGGACGCTCTATGATCTGGACGGTTTGCCTCATGTACGGGTGGACGAGTACATGAAACACCGATTGCAAAACAAGCTGATCCGGGCCATCCTAAAGGACAGCCTATGAGAAAACGCCGGGCGCAGGGCCAGCAGGCCGCGTCCGGCGCTTTCTCATGGGTTGCTTTATACGCATTTAGAAGCCTGTTCTGGCGGGGATTGGATAATCTGTCCCGCCTGCCCGCCGACCATGTCCCAAAAGCCTTGAAATGGCTGGACTTTCACCGCCCTAAATGCGTAGACAGGAGGTATTTCAACCGGGCCATATCCGGCTACCACAACAAGATTGAGATTTGAAAACATAGGCGGAAACGCCTTTTCCATATCTTCACGCTATGTCACCTCTTTTCCGGCCTATTTTTGCGTACTTTTGCAACGGCCTTGCGTGCATTATACGGAATTGTTCATTGGATTTGTAGGACGCTCATTAACCAAACCGGCGCAGATCGTTGACATATTTTTATCTGCATGGGATTTTTCATGTGTGTTCATTTCCGTGCGGCCAAAGACGGGTATCTTTGCCTCTGCCGTTCGTCCTTTATTCAATGAGAGACAGTTTACATACTGTTATAAGATGTTTCCATGCTGTACTCCAATGAGGAAAAAGTCTTATGTTAATGCCTGTTGACAGATTTCCAACCCTTATTGGTAGAATGTTAGACCTCAATTTTGTTATAATTAAGCCACCACAAAAGCAAAAAAGGAGTGCTGGATATGAATTTTAATGAGAAATTGATTTCTTTGAGAAAAAGCAAAGGACTATCCCAAGAAGAACTGGGAGCAGAATTGAATGTGACAAGACAGACAATTTCAAAATGGGAAAGCGGTCAATCTTATCCCGATTTTCAACGGCTGGTATTGTTGAGTGACTTCTTTGGCTTGACGTTAGATGAACTTGTCAAGGACATTGATGTGCAGGAAGTCCGGGAAAAAAACTTAAATAGCGAAAGGCTAAATTCCATATACAGTGATGTGGAAAACGCCAAGAAAATCATAAAATGGGGCGCTATCATCGGAGGCTGCATTGCCGCTGTTCTTCTGATTGTCGTGATTGTTTTGATTTTTAGCTTTGTATATTGACAGTCATATTTTAAGAAAGGGTATGGGGCATGGGTCAAGAATATTTATTACAAGTGCAAAATGTAACAAAACAGTATGGAGATAAAGTCGCCTTGAATGATTTTTCTATGGATATTTGTCCGGGCGAAATTGTTGCACTGATTGGAGAGAATGGCGCTGGAAAAACAACGCTATTAAATATCATTTGCGGATACAGCAAACCAAGTGCCGGTCAAGTGCGGTATAAAGGGAAAAATATCGTTGCAAACCCATTGATAACACGGGAATTTGGCGTTTTGATTGAACCGCAGTTTTTGGATTATATTTCTGCGGAAGAAAACCTACGGTTGCTTTCACAACTGACTAACCAAAAACAGGACACACGGATTAAGGAACTGCTGGAAAAGACAGAACTTTATAGCAGCCGTAAAAAGAAAGTCAAAGAATTTTCTTTTGGTATGAAGCAGCGGCTCGGTCTATGTCAGTGTTTACTTACAGAAGTCGGCTTTCTGATTTTAGATGAACCCTTTGTTGGCCTTGATCCAATCGGCAAGGAGCTTTTCAAACAGACCATTTTGGATATGGCACATAAACAGAATGTACCGGTATTATTTTCAAGCCATGATTTAGATGATGTAGATGAAATTTGCGATAGAGTGGTTATGATTTCAAAAGGCAATAAGCAGTTAGACCAGCCCCTCGAACATAAGCAGACTTATACCGTCAAGATCGAATGTACAATCTCTGATGATATAAAGCGGTCGCTTATAGAAAAATGTGGCGAATTAAGTTTCTTTGAGGATAAGATTATATTTCAGGACGAAACGCTTATTATAGATATTCAGAAGATTTTGCTGCAAAAAGGCCATTATATTTGTGGTTTCTCCGTCCAAAAAAATAATCTCAAAAGCCTGTTTGGAATGGAGGGATAAGAATGAATACGCTTGCAATTATCACGAAAATAGAATTAAAGAAACTATTCCAAAGAAAAGATTCGTGGCTCATGTTTACAATTTTGCTTGTACCAATTTTATATTCCGTTGGTTTAACTTCTAATTCAGATGTTATCACATATACGGGCGCAGGCAATATAACGGCCATAGGCTTTGCCAGTGCAATGTTTCAGATGAGCCAGTCTATGTTTATTTTCAATGTGATTTTATCTGCAATCGTTGGAAGAAGTTTAGCGTCAGAAATTGAGAATAAGAGTATCCGTTTGTATGTAAATCGTATTGGTGTCCGAAAATTGATTTATGGAGGTAAGGAATTAGCACTGTTGATTTTTTCCGTATTCATAGACATTTTACTGGTTTTAACGAGTATCGCATTTTACTATGCTGTGCTTATCCATAATCCAAAAGTTGCAAGCGGAATATTCTATGATAGTAATGTGGGTATGGAAATTGTGCAAATCGTTTGTAATTGCATATTTTGGCTGATAACGATTTTTCTTGTAATGCTAATGGCAACAAAGCTGAAAACTCTTGTATGCGTGGGTGTGTATATGATTCTGTACATCATAATGAATTTGGTGTCTTATATAAACGGGATAAAATACCTTTCGCCATTACACTATATCGTTGTAGCTTCCTCGAACAGCTCACAAATCATATTCTCCACAATACTATTTTTTATTTATGCTATTTGTGTGGGGATATTGTTTACGCACATTGGTATTCACAAGATTGAGAAAATGGATTTGTAAGCAATCTGCCGGACGACGGCAAAAGAAAAAAGCCGTCGTTCAGCAGCTCTTTTCCCATGCCTGATTAGAGTGCGGCGGCTTTGAACAAATCAAGGCCGCCGTTCTCTATGCCCTCATACGGAACGACGCCTTGACGCTGACGGGATCGGCGGCTTACGGAGGGAGACGCCATGAAGCATAGAGCGTTTCGACAAATTAAGACAGGCTATGTACTGTCAAAAAAAAGCCCGTCCCCTGAACAGGGGAACAAGTGCAAAACACTATTTGAAAGAAAACATCAAAATACATTAGATAGCGTCTGGCTGATAGTTGAACAGCCAGACGCTTTTTATTGCCTACTATGTGTTTCCGTCGGATGCCGTTCTCCTCCGTTTGTCTGCCAGCCCACGCAGACAAACGACAGAAAGGAGAACAGGCTTATGGCCGAGAAAGATTGGGCTGCGATCCTCAAAGAGGAGGATCGTATCATTGCAAACTCTGACTGCCGGTTCCGGTATCACTGCTACTCTCTGGAGAGCATGAGCGAGGAACTTACATACAGGGAACGGTCTATTCATATCCAGGATGATTTCATCGAGCAACTGCTGGAGGATGACTTTATTGATACTGTCCAGAATGAAAAGCTGGCCTATGGTTTGCGCCGTTTGACAGACCGGCAGCGGCACGCCATAGAACTGGCCTTTTGGGAGGGGTATCAGTACAAGGAGATTGCAGTTATCCTTGACTGTTCCCCGGCGGCGGTCACGCTTCTGCTTCAGAGAGCTTTTCACCGGCTCCGCAGCTTTTTAGCTGAATAAGTGAAAGCAAGGGCAGCATTCTTGTGATGCTGTCCTTGCCTTTGCCTATTCTGCCTTAGTCAAAAAATCACTGTACCCTTTAATTTTATCGCCCTGGGATCTCCGATGTATAGAGGGACAAGCCCTTAAAAAATATCGGAGGTGTTTAATATGGTAAAAACCATCAAAGTAATTCGGTTGGCCCCTGGTGAGGCGGTTCTCATTCTGGCTGATTCCGACCCGGTTCCCCCGCCTGACGCTGCGGCCGTCCAGCCCTGCCCGTTTCTTGTTGATCCCCAGGATGATGATAAAATCATCGCGCTGGTTCGTGTTGCATAAGGGAGGGCGTTCAATGTATCTTGTTAAAATCCTGAATGCCGATTACCGTCCCATTGATGTAGAGGTATCCCTTGAAATCTACCGTGTTTATGAGGAAAGCCGGAAGCAAGAGGAACGGCAGCGGTATGAACGTCGGAAGCATATTGAAGGCAGGTCTTTCGATAATTGCTTGCTGTTCGATCTGGCTACGGAGCCGTTAGAAGAAACTTTTGAACGGCTGGAAACCTTGCAGGAAATTGGCCGCGCTTTGGAGCAGCTTCCTCCGCTACAACGGTGGCGCTTTATTCTCCATTTTTTCTACGGCTACTCCTACTCGGAGATAGCGAAAATGCAAGATTGCAATAAATCAGCAGTCATGCGATCCGTACAGTCAGCTTTGAAAAAAGTCCGAAAAAATATTGCCGCGTAACTATCAACGATTGCCCGTTTTCCCTCCTATATAGTGAAAGGGATTTTAGAGAACCCCTTTGACTATGTACCTTGAAAAACAGCGGGCAATCCGTTCATATTCAGTATTCAAGTTTTTGAGTGCTGCGTCGAGCATCGCATAGCACAAACGCGATAACCCCCTGCGGATGGTCAGAGCATCCGTCAACACGATAACATCAAAGGGGCCGAGCGGTTATTTGGTGGCTGATGACCAGCCTGTGGTGGGCTGGAAAGTGCCAGGACGCGCAGCACAAGGAACCGTGCCACTCACCGAAACTTACTGCGAATATGGTGCCAACCACCTATCGGCGGTATGCGGCGGCTTCAGCAGCCATCCGGCTGATCAACCCTGAACCGGCTTGAATATTCCCTGTATCGGGGGTGTGCTGATGGGCAGTCCTGCTGCTCAGATAATACGATACAACCAGAGCAATCATAATGTGGCCCGCGTCGGATCTCCCCGGCGCGGTGCCTTGTTTTGTCATAGAAGGAAGGTGAATAAGTTGGATGAAGAAAGAAAGGCAGATGTGGTAATGATCCAACGAGTCAAAGGAACCACCTTTGTCGTAAACTCCTTTTTCAATCAGTCTGGACAGGAAACCGCTGCCGATAAAATGGCGCGGCTAATCGAACGGGAAGTAAATTCTCCCCAATCGTTCACGAAAATTTAACACTTTAATGCGGTAAACTGCTTTCGCAGACGGCAAAGGTGCGGTATAATAAAAATAGAACCCAAAGCCCTTTAGTTCGTCGGATTGGAGGTTATGATGTTACAGACGAACCAAAAGGACAAGAAAAAAACTGAATATATCGCGCTTTATTGCCGTGTGGCAACAATAAGCCAGGTTTCTCTCAATCACGAGCAGCAAGAAAGGGCAAACATTCTTGCTGCACTCCTGAAAGGGGGTGCGGTAGAATGATTCCAAACATCAACGATATGCTTTCCTGCCGGAATACGCTCAGCTTAGATGCGCTGACCGCACTATACTGCCGATTGTCTGTGGATGATGCCAACGACGGGGACAGCAATAGCATCCAGCACCAGAAAGAGATGTTGGAGCGGTACTGCAAAGAAAACGGCTATACCAATTATCGCTTCTATGTGGATGACGGTTATTCTGGTACAAACTTTGAACGACCGGACTTCAAGAGGATGATTGCCGATATAGAGGCCGGAACAGTAAAGCGGGTTATCATCAAGGATATGTCCCGTTTTGGCCGTGACTATTTGCAGGTCGGAATGTTCACTGAAGTTCTCTTTGCACAGTACGATATTCACTTTATTGCTATCTCCAACAACGTGGACTCCCAAAAGGGGGAAAATGACTTAACCCCGTTTGTTAATCTGTTCAACGAGTGGTACGCGAGAGATTGTTCCCGCAAGCAACGAGCTGTGGCCCGGATGAAAGGAATGTCTGGTAAGCGTATCAGCACTCATCCTCCCTATGGTTATATCAAGGGGAAAGATGGTATGCTTGTGCCGGATGAAGATACAGCCTGGGTGGTCAAGTTGATTTTCGACTTATGTATTCAGGGGCTTGGCCCGGTACAGATTGCAAACGAACTGACCCGCAGAAACATCCCTACGCCCGGCACATTGGCATATCGGCGCACAGGAAGCACTCACAATTACTACCCTGATGCGGAATGTGCATGGTCGGATAGCACCATTGAAAATATCCTTTCTTACAAAGAGTACCTGGGCCATACCGTCAATTTTAAGACCTACTCTAAATCCTACAAGTTGAAAAAGCGGATGGTAACTCCGGAAGATCAGCAAATGGTTTTTGAGAACACCCATGAAGCTTTGGTTAGTCCGGAGGATTGGGAAACAGTGCAGCGTATCCGGGAACGTCGGCGCAGACCCAAAAAGCAAGACACACCTGCTCTCTTTTCCGGTATGCTGTTCTGTGCAGACTGCGGTTCTCCGCTGCGGGCACATCGAGGCCAAACCGTCAGTAAGGGACAGGAATGCTACTGCTGTGGCAAGTACCGTGACCGAACAAAAAGCTGCACCATGCACTATATTCGCGCTGTGACTCTTGAAAAGCTGATACTGGACAATTTGAAACAGGTGGTACAGTTGGCACAAGAGGATGAGCAGGAATTTGTTCGGCGGTTGACCAGCCGTTCCATTCAGGAGCAAAAGGTTCAGGTACAGTCACTGCAAAAGGAACTGGCGCAAAAAGAACACAGGGCCAACGATCTGGATAACATCATCAAGCGGCTGTATGAGGACTCCATAACTGGAAAGCTGTCCGATGAACGGTTCAGGATACTCTCTGCCGATTACGAGCAGGAACAGCAAACCCTTCGGGGGGAGGTTCAGGATATTCAAGCCCAACTCGCAGAGATAGACAGCAAAACCGTCAACATTGACAGCTTCCTCAAGGTAGCAAAAAAGTACACCGCTTTTGATGAACTTACCCCCGGAATGCTCCATGACCTGATTGAGAAAATCGTGATCCATGAGGGGGATAAAAGCAGCGGCCATCGGCAGCAGCGCATTGACATTTATTATACCTTTATTGGTGAAGCTGGTGCATCCCAGGTGATTGCACAGCGCAAGCTAAAAGGAAAAGTAGCGTAACATACTTTCGTACATTACGCTACTTATCCTTAATTCAAAAAAGTTTCCTTAAGCGTCCTCGCCTTTTTGTGACGTCTGTTTTTTTCTGTCGAAATATATTTTCTGTGTCCGTCATCATCTGACAAATTTCAATAGTAAACAGCGATATAATGATACACGGATTGATTTCCGGGGAAAGAAGGTGGAGGATGTATTATGAGCTGTACATAGATATTTTTTTTCTGGAAAATCTTATGATGGACAGCCTGCTCCTTCTGGCGCTCGATCATATCCTGAAATGCGGCGGCACACGCGGACGCATTTTTTTATGTGCCGCGCTGGGCAGCCTGCTCACTTGTGCAGTGGTCGCTTCTCAGCTGCCGGGTACAGCAAAAATTTTTCTGTTTCATTTCTGTATTAACAGTGTGATGCTGCTTACAGCGTTAAAAATAAGGAGTATCTCACAGTTTGTGAAAGCGTTTATCCTGCTCTATGCAGTATCGGCATGCATAGGCGGGATCATGCAGATCTTCCGCCCGTACATGCGTGCGGTCAGCCTGTTTTACTGTACTGCTTTTGGAGCTTACCTTCTGCTTATGCGGATGTGGAAGCTTTTGTCTCATGTGGCAGAGAGTCAGAGTACCATACTTGAGGTAACTCTCTATACCTCCAAAGGAGAAAAAAAGGCGAGAGCGCTGTGGGATACGGGAAACAGCCTGAGAGATTTTGTTACGGATGATCCTGTAAATATCCTGGATCCGGGAATGCTCCGGGAGATTACAGATCTTCCGGAAACAGAAAAAGGATTTCATCTGATCCCGTACCGATGTGTAGGCGGAGAAAAGATTATGAAGGTATTCCGGATCGAAAAAATGTGTGTGCACACAGACAAAGACGGAGGGGACAGATGGATACAGCAGCCTCTGCTGGGGGTCGGGGAGGAAAGACTTTCCCAAAATAAAGAATATGAGATTATACTGAATCCGGGGATACTCTCATAGAAATCAAATAGAGGAGGAAATAAGATGATTATAAAAGTAGCTGTTCCGCAGCAGTTTAAACTGCGGGTCATACCAGACATTAAAAGTCTCATATTCGGAGGAGGCAGAGAAATCCACTATATAGGCGGCACAGAAGTACTCCCGCCTCCCCTTGAAGGAGCCCACGAGAGGGAAATGATCCAGGAGCTCGGGACAGAGCGCGCGGAGGAGGCAAAGAAGATTCTGATCGAGCATAATCTCCGTCTGGTCGTTTACATAGCAAAGAAATTTGACAATACCGGAGTTGGAGTGGAAGATCTGATCTCAATCGGGACTATAGGACTTATCAAAGCGATCAATACATTTAATCCCACAAAAAAGATCAAGCTCGCGACTTATGCGTCCCGCTGTATTGAAAACGAGATCCTGATGTATCTGAGGAGAAACAGTAAGACAAAGCTGGAAGTATCCATTGACGAACCGCTTAATGTCGACTGGGACGGAAATGAACTCCTTCTTTCAGACATTCTCGGAACAGAAGAAGACACTATATACCGGGATCTGGAAAATGAGGCAGAGCGCAAGCTGCTTATCCGTGCGCTGAATAAGCTGAGCAGCAGGGAGAAGATGATCGTGCGTATGCGTTTCGGCCTGGACGATCCGGAAGGACATGAGAAAACCCAGAAAGAAGTGGCAGATATGCTGGGAATCTCGCAGTCATATATATCCAGGCTGGAGAAAAAGATCATGCAGAGACTCAAAAGAGAGATGGTACGCTATGAGTGAGAAATCTGCATTTGCAGGGGAACCGTTTGACTGGCTAAACGTACCCGCCGCGAAAGGCGCATCAAAGGGGCGGTGTTCAGACTTTTTACTCCACTGATGGCACCCCCGAAAATACAGATTGAATCTTTTGGGAAGAAAGAGATGTATCTTTTGAAAAAGGATGTTACAATAGAAGAAAAGTGAAAAGGGCGGGTGAGACTATGAAGCTTACTTTTATCGGAGCTGCCCATGAGGTTACGGGAAGCTGTCATTTTCTCCAGGCGGCGGGAAAAAATATCCTGATCGACTGCGGCATGGAGCAGGGGCCGGATCTGTACGAGAATTCGGGGCTGCCGATCCCGGAAAGGGATGTTGATTACGTGTTCCTTACCCATGCGCATATCGACCATTCGGGTATGCTCCCTAAGCTTGCAAAGAATGGGTTCAAGGGGCAGATTTTTGCTACTTTTGCAACTGCAGATCTGTGCAATATCATGCTGCGCGACAGCGCGCATATCCAGGAATTTGAGGCGGAGTGGCGTAACCGCAAGGGCAGGAGAGCGGGACAGCCGGAGTATGAGCCTGTATATGTGATGCAGGACGCGCTGGATGCCATCGAGCTGCTTGTTCCCTGTCAGTACAGCGAGAGGATCACGATCTGCGACGGCATCCAGATCCGTTTTACGGATGTAGGGCATCTGCTCGGCTCGGCAAGCATTGAGGTCTGGGCAACAGAGGGGGATGTCACAAAGAAGATCGTATTTTCAGGAGATGTGGGCAATCTGGACCAGCCGATCCTCAAGGATCCGACCTACACAGAGGCTGCGGATTATGTGGTCGTGGAGTCTACATATGGGAACCGGATCCACACGGCGGAGAAGCCGGACTATGTGGGAGAGTTTACCAGGATAATGAGGGAGACCTTTGACAGGGGCGGAAACGTGGTGATCCCATCGTTCGCGGTGGGAAGAACGCAGGAAATGCTCTATTTTATCCGAGAGATCAAGGAGAAAGGACTTCTGCCGGAATATAAGGATTTTGACGTGTATCTGGACAGTCCTCTGGCGATCGAGGCCACCCGGGTATTTACGATGAATATGCGGGACTGCTTTGACGATGAGGCCATGGATCTGGTCAATTCAGGAGTGAATCCTCTTGTTTTCCCCGGACTTCACATATCCACTACAAGCGATGATTCTAAGATGATCAATTTTATTGAGAAGCCCAAGGTGATCATATCCGCTTCGGGAATGTGTGATGCAGGGCGTATCCGCCATCATCTGAAGCACAATCTCTGGCGGCCGGAGTGTACGGTCCTCTTTGTCGGATATCAGGCGAATGGGACACTGGGACGCCGTCTGCTGGAAGGTGAGAAGAATATCAGACTTTTCGGCGAGCCGATCGAGGTCCATGCCAGGATCGAGAGTCTTCACGGCGTCAGCGGCCATGCAGACATGAATGGGCTTCTGAAATGGATCGGCGCGTTCCGCTCCCCCATTCAGAGAGTGTTCGTCGTGCACGGCGAAGACAGTGTGACAGAAGAATTTGCACAGACTATAGAGGAAAAGTTCGGTTATAGCGCATGGGCTCCTTATCCCTGCGGCGAAGCGGATCTGCTTACCAATGAGATCACAAATGAGGGCGTGCGCATCCCTGTAAAGCCAAAGAAGGCAGCGCAGCGCAGGGCCGATACAGCCTTCGAACGGCTTGTGGCTGCCGGCAAGCGGCTGCTTGATATCATCTATCGAAACGAAGGCCTGTCCAACAAAGATAAGGCGAAATTTGAGACGCAGATCAACAATCTTGCGGACAAATGGGATGAGTGACAGAGTTTATGACAGGCATTTTGTCAAGGGCTAAAACTTTATAAAATTTTCCTGCTCCCGGAATATCTTTCTCCCTGAGTGAGAATCATTCTAAGTAGAAAATGCTTAGGAGGATTCTTGAGATGATGGTGAACAAGGTTGAACTGTGCGGTGTGAATACATCCAAACTGCCGCTGTTAAAAGAAGAGGAAAAGGCGGAGCTGTTCGAGCGGATCAAGGCAGGGGACGAAGAGGCGCGGGAGAAATATATCAAAGGAAATCTAAGGCTTGTATTAAGTGTTATAAAACGTTTTGAGAGCAGCAGCGAGAATGCGGATGACCTCTTCCAGATCGGATGCGTAGGGTTGATGAAAGCGGTGGACCATTTTGATCCGTCCAGGATGGTCAAATTTTCCACATATGCAGTGCCCATGATCATCGGTGAGATACGGCGCTATTTGCGCGACAACAGTCCTATGAGGGTTAGTCGTTCGCTGAGAGATACAGCTTACAAGGCGATTTATGCCAAGGAAGGATATATCCGGCAGCATATGAAAGAACCGACCGTGCAGGAGATTGCGGATGAGATCGGCATTGCCAAGGAGGATGTGGTCTATGCTCTGGATGCGATCCAGATGCCGATGAGCCTGCATGAACCTGTATATAGCGATGGCGGGGATACGCTGTATGTGATGGATCAGGTCAGCGATAAGAAAAATAAAGAGGAAAACTGGGTGGAGGAGCTTTCCCTGGAGGCGGCGATGGAACGGCTCAATGAGAGAGAAAGGTATATCATTACCCTCCGCTTTTTTGAAGGAAAGACGCAGATGGAGGTGGCAGAGCAGATCAACATCTCACAGGCGCAGGTGAGCCGGCTGGAGAAAAACGCCCTGAAAGTCATGAGAAAATATCTTCTGGGTGATTAGGAGAAAATATCCGCGGGGCGGACACAGAGAGGATGAAAGACAACAATGTACAAAGCATGTATATTTGACCTGGACGGGACGCTGACAGATACACTGGAATCCCTGACTTATTCGGTCAATCTGACAATGAAAGAGATGGGATTTCCGGTGATCACACAAGAACAATGCAGGCGTTTTGTGGGTAATGGGGCAAATGTCCTGATCGAGAAGGCGCTGAGAGCAGGCGGAGACAGGGAGCTGGCCCACTTTGATGAGGCGATGGGGCTATACCGTAGTATATTTGATGAAAACTGTACTTATCATGTGAAGCCATACAGCGGAGTGCCGCGTCTGCTGGAAGAACTGAAAGGCAGAGGGATGAAACTGGCAATCCTCTCTAATAAGCCGGACCTGCAGACAGCATATGTGGCGGAAAAGATCTTTGGGAAAGGATTGTTCGATATCGTCAGGGGACAGAGAGAGGACGTACCCAGGAAGCCGGATCCGGCCGCAGCGCTTATGATAGCGGAAGCGTTGGGCGCGGACCGGTCGGAAACGCTTTATATTGGAGATTCTGAAGTGGATGCGGAGACAGGCAGGGCTGCCTGTATGGATACAGTCCTGGTTTCGTGGGGATTCCGTTCCCGGGAAGAGCTGGAGCGGGAGGACGCAGCCCGGATCGTGGATTCGGCGGATGAGATCATCGGCGTGATAGATGGAAGGAGAGACACAGATGAGTGATTACAGTGAAGTATGTCTGAGGACCTTTTTAAAAGAACAGAAGAAACTTTTTGCCGAACCGGTGGCAGAGACTTTGGAAGAGGCGGAAGCCTTTCTGGAAGACTGCATGGCAGTTGTGGCTGATTCTCTGGATGAGGTGAGGGAATACTTTGAAGAAGAGGGCGTTGATGTGGATGGGATGACGCCGGAGGAGCTTGAGGAAGCATCTGAAGTATTTCCGCTCCCGGACGGAACATACCTGATCGTAGAAAGCTGAACCGGCAGTAAAGCCGCAGTTATCGGACTGCGGCTTTTTCAACGGCTTCTTTTATGGCGTCAAGTATGATCTGCGATGTGTAAGGAGCATCTTCCGACAGGGAGACGTCGTCCAGCGACTGTGTTTCATAGACCTGCTCTGCGATGTCTTCTATGGCTGGCTGGATAAGGGGAAACATCGTTGTCACTGTCTCATCCAGATTGGAAAAGCGAATGGAATTGATGCGGGATTCATCCACGGACACTTCCACCTCCAGGTTCGTGTTGTTCAGAGTGAGGGAAGAGGTATAGATGCCGGGGGTATACTGCTTCCCGGTATCTGCTCCGGCTGTGTCCTTTTCCGGACGGAACATGATAAAAAGAAGGATGACGAGCAGAATGCCAAGTGCCGCAAATATGGCAGTATAGATGATCTCCTTCATGTGCAGGACAACGATTTTTGTTCTGGAACTCATAGAGTTACCTCCCAATCGATTCGGCTGCCGGTTTTACGGCGGTCCGTTTTTTATAAGTGTATGACCGGAAAAAGGAAAATATTCATAAGCACTGCGTGACAAACAGGGATGGATGCTGTAAAATAGCTTTCGTATATGAAAGATGACAGGAAGGATGGCTGGCGCATATGTTTATAATAGCTGGACTGGGAAATCCCGACAGACAGTACGAAGGGACAAGGCATAATGCGGGTTTTGATGTAATAGACCGGCTTGCGGACAAATACAATATATCGGTGGACACAAAAAAACACCGGGCATGTATCGGGAAAGGCATCATTGAAGGGAAGAAAGTGATACTTGCAAAGCCCCAGACTTATATGAACCTGAGCGGGGAGAGTATTATCAGTCTTGTGGATTATTACAAAGCAGACGAGGAAAATGAACTGCTCGTGATCTATGACGACATCAGCCTGGACGTGGGACAGCTCCGCATCCGGACAAAGGGAAGCGCGGGGGGACACAATGGGATCAAGAACATCATCGCGCATCTTGGAACCCAGGTGTTCCCCCGCATCAAAGTGGGGGTGGGAGAAAAACCAAAAGGCTATGATCTGGCTGATTATGTCCTGGGACATTTCTTGAAGGAAGAAAAAGAACGGATGGACGAGGGGTATGATCATGCGGTCCGCGCCGCGGAACTGATCGTGTCAGGACAGATAAACGAGGCGATGAACGAGTACAACCGCAGAAAAAAGGAATCATGATCTGAACGGTCCACGAGAAAAATATTGAAAAGAAGGCGGGCTGAATCCATGCAGGCTTTACTGGAACCGCTCACAGAACTGGCGGATTATCAGGATATCGTAAAGGACAGAAAAAAAGAAAAAGGCATCATACAGATCGCGGGTTGTGTAAACTCACAGAAAACGCACCTGATGTATGCGCTGGGCGATGGCTGCGAATACAGAGTCATCGCTTTTTCCAGTGAAGAGAAAGCGAAAAAAGCCTATGAGGAGTACCGCCTTTTTACAGATGCGGTCTGTCTGTATCCGGCAAGAGATCTCCTTTTCTATTACGCGGACATTAAAGGAAAGGCGCTCACGGACCAGAGGATGAAGGTGTTGAGGACCCTGATCGAAAAAGAAGAAGGCGCGCCTGTCACGGTGATCACTACCATGGATGCCTTTCTGGACGGACTTCCCCATCCGTCTGAGATCCTGAAAGAGAGGATCGCTGTAGCCGGAGGGGATGAGATCGATCTGCCGGAATTTGAGTCCCGGCTGGCTTCCATGGGGTACGAGAGGGAGAGCCAGATCGAGGGAGCGGGGCAGTTTGCGGTCCGGGGAGGCATCCTGGATGTCTTTCCCCTGACAGAAGAGCTTCCGGTGCGGATCGAGCTGTGGGGGGACGAGGTTGATTCCATCCGCAGCTTTGACGTGGAGAGTCAGCGGTCGGTGGAGAATCTGAGCGGGATCACAATCTATCCGGCTTCTGAGAACTGGAGGGATGGGCTTGAGACGGTTTCTTTTCTGGAGTATTTCCCGAAAGAGAAAAGCCTCCTGTTTCTTGACGAGCCCCAGCGCTTGCAGGAAATGGCGGAGGAGGTGGAGCAGGAATATTTCCACAGCAGGGAGAGCCGGATCGAGGCGGGGATGGATGAGACTGTAGAAGACCGTCTGAAAGTATTCCGGACAAGAGACATCATCGGGAGGATGAACCAGTACAGCGGCATAGCTGCCACAACATTGGAATCCCGGTGCGGGATGTTCCAGACGAGGAAGTCATACAGCCTTCAGGCAAAGGGAGTCAATCCTTACAACAGCAGCTTCGAGCTTCTGACCCGTGATCTGAAGAGGCTGAAGCGGGAAGGATACCGGACTGTCCTGCTGTCTGCTTCCAGGACAAGGGCAAAACGTCTTGCCGAAGATCTGAGAGATTATGATCTGAGCAGTTTCTACAGCGATGACATGGAGCGGACAGTGAAGGCCGGGGAAATCATGGTGTCCTGCGGGTATGTGTCGGAGGGATATGAGTATCCTATGCTGAAATTCATGGTCATTTCAGAGTCGGATATTTTCGGCAGAAAGAAAAAGAAGAAGCGCCGCAGGAAATATGAAGGGCAGAAGATCCAGGATTTCGCAGAGCTTAAACCGGGGGATTATGTGGTCCATGAGAACCATGGGATCGGCGTTTATCAGGGAATCGAAAAAATCGAGGTGGATAAAGTCATCAAGGACTATATGAAGATTTCGTATGCAGAAGGCGGAGTTCTCTATATCCCGGTGGCGCAGATGGACCTGATCCAGAAATACGCAGGGGCGGACGCCAGGAAGCCGAGACTGAACAAGCTGGGGACGATCCAGTGGGGAAAGACAAAGAGCCAGGTAAAGAAAGCTGTCCAGAGTGTTGCTGAGGACCTTGTGAAGCTGTACGCCGCGCGCCAGCGCTCCGAAGGCTTTGTTTATGGACCGGATACGATCTGGCAGAAAGAATTTGAGGAAATGTTTCCTTTTGAAGAGACGGAGGATCAGCTCCAGGCTATTGAGGACACCAAGCGCGACATGGAGAGTGCGAAGATCATGGACCGCCTGATCTGCGGGGATGTGGGATATGGGAAGACGGAGATTGCCATCCGGACTGCTTTTAAGGCGGTACAGGAGGGAAAACAGGTCGTGTACCTGGTGCCGACTACCATCCTGGCACAACAGCACTACAATACATTCGTGCAGCGGCTCAAGGATTTTCCGGTGCGCATTGACCTGCTGTGCAGGTTCCGCACGTCATATCAGCAGAAAAAGACGGTTGAGGACCTGAAGAAAGGCATGGTGGATATCGTCATCGGCACCCACCGCATCTTGTCCAAGGATGTGGGATATAAGGACCTGGGACTTCTCATCATTGACGAGGAGCAGCGGTTCGGCGTAACGCATAAAGAAAAGATCAAGAAACTCAAAGAAAATATTGATGTGCTTACCCTGACCGCCACACCTATCCCAAGGACGCTCCACATGAGCCTGATCGGGATCAGGGACATGAGCGTTCTGGAAGAAGCGCCCCACGACAGAATGCCCATCCAGACTTATGTTATGGAATATAATGACGAGATGGTGCGGGAGGCCGTCGCCAGAGAACTGTCAAGAGGCGGTCAGGTCTATTACGTATACAACCGGGTCACGGATATCGCGGATGTGGCGGGCAGGATCCAGCAGCTCGTGCCGGAGGCAAACGTTGCGTTTGCACATGGGCAGATGCGGGAGAGAGAGCTGGAGGACATCATGTATGATTTCATCAATGGGGATATTGACGTGCTTGTCTCTACTACGATCATCGAGACCGGGCTGGATATTCCCAATGCCAATACTATGATCATCCAGGATGCGGACCGGTTCGGGCTGTCCCAGCTTTACCAGCTCCGGGGGCGGGTGGGACGTTCCAGCCGGATGGCATACGCGTTCCTTCTCTACCGGAGAGATAAGCTTTTAAAAGAAGTAGCGGAGAAGCGTCTTGCTGCGATCCGGGAATTCACTGACCTGGGATCAGGTATCAAGATCGCCATGCGCGACCTGGAAATCCGGGGCGCAGGCAATCTGCTGGGGGAAGCGCAGAGCGGACATATGGAGGCAGTAGGGTATGATCTCTACTGCAAGATGCTCAACGAAGCAGTAAGAAAGCTTAAGGGTGGAGAGGATGAAGAAAGCTTCAGCACCTCGGTGGACTTGAACATTGACGCCTATATTCCGGAATCTTATATTAAAAATGAGTATCAGAAGCTGGATATCTATAAGCGAATTGCCGCCATTGAAAATGAAGAAGAGATGGATGACATGACAGAAGAATTGATCGACCGTTTCGGCGATATTCCCAAAAAAGTGCAGCAGCTCCTCCATATTGCGGCTCTGAAGGGTCTGGCGCACTCGGCATACGTGACAGCGGTAGAGCAGAAAGGCCAGGATTTTAAATTTACAATGTACGAGAAGGCAAAGATCGATCCCCAGAAAATACCTGCGCTTCTTCAGTCTTACCGAAATGAGCTTGTGTTCAGGGCTGAGGAGCCCCCCTATTTTCTATATAAGAAAAAAGGCAGGAGCGGAAAGGAGAAGGGAGAAGATATTCTCGCGTTCCTTCGCAGGATACTGGAAGACATCAGGAGTCTGAGGCTGTAGTGGCATTTTGGTCCCTATATGTAATCTTCGGCAGAAGTCTGTATGCTGGCGGAGAAGTGTAAACATTTTGTGATTCGTACTTGTTAGTTTAAGGAAAACACGATATAATGTATCAGTGTATGCGGGATTCACAGAAGAATTTCCCTCGTGTGTGCCCGGTATATAAGGGTATGCAGGATACAGAGAGAAAAGAGGAGGCTAATTATGGTACGGTTTGGAAAAAAGGCTGCGATCCTGACAGCGGCAGGTGTCCTGGCGGCAATGACTGTAACAGGATGCAGCGGTTCGATCGATACAGATGCGGTTGTTGCAACAGTGGGAGATGAGGAGATTCCCCTGGGAGTGGCAAATTTCTACGCGAGGATGCTGCAGGGAGAGTATGAGACATACTATGCCGGCATGATGGGAACGACTGCGGAAGAGATGTGGGCTCAGGATGCAGGCGATGACAAGACATATGAAGAATCTACGAAAGACACCATTATGGAGAACCTGGAGAATCTGTATATCATTTCCC
This sequence comes from uncultured Mediterraneibacter sp., assembly GCA_944376695.1. Taxonomy (GTDB): domain Bacteria; phylum Bacillota; class Clostridia; order Lachnospirales; family Lachnospiraceae; genus Mediterraneibacter. The sequence goes on from CALWDM010000046.1 coordinate 20,559, forward strand.
AGCACGCGGCTGATTACGAGGTTACGCTGTCCGAGGATGAACAGAAAGCGATCAAGGATGCGGCAGCTCAGTTCAGCGAGGATAATACGGACGAGGCGAAAGAGACAGTGTCGGGATACCAGAAGTATATCGAGAAATTCCTTGAACTTTCAACGATCCAGAACAAGATGTACAGCAAGATGAGAGAGGGCGTTGATGAGGAAGTGTCTGATGAAGAGGCAGCGCAGAAGAGTATGCAGTATGTGTTCTTTTCTTATACAACAACAGATGATTCGGGAAATTCCACGGAGCTGACGGATGAGGAGAAAGAAGCTCTTAAGACATCTGCGCAGGATATCTCAGACAGAGTGAAGAACGGCGAAGATATAGAAACTGTTGCCTCAGAACTGGGAGCGGAGGTGCAGACAGCTACATTTGATTCAGAGAGCACGACCCCCAATGAGGATCTGGTGGCTACCGCAGATGCGCTCGCCGCTGAAGGTGATGTGACAGACGTGATCGAGACGGATTCAGGCCTTTATGTAGGCAGACTGACCAGCCTGCTTGACAGGGAGGCAACAGATCAGGAGAAGGAAAATATCGTTGAGCAGAGAAGACAGGAACAGTACGATTCCCTGCTTGAAGAGTGGAGAGACGCCGCGGGCATCGAGGTCAACAAAAAGGTGTGGAACAAAGTAGATTTTGACAATATCGGTGTGACGCTCATCACCTCCGAGGAGGAAACCACCGGGGATGGAACAGATGGAACATCAGAAGACAGCACAGCGGAAGATAGTTCCACAGATGCCGCAGCGGATGACGCTTCCACAGATGCCGCAGAGGACGCTGGGACTACGGATGACACGGCCGCTGAGGACGGAAGCACGGATACAGCCGGGACGGATGCTGCGGAATAAGCAGATTAAAGAGACTAAGGACGGAGCCTAATCATTACGGCTCCGTCCTTATTTTATAATACATAAGCACCAAATACTCCTGCGGATTTCCTAATCCTTTGTTCTTCCTTATAATCGTAGTTGAAAATTTCTGCAATATTCTTTTAAAAATATCTCTAATAATATTTATACTTCGTTAACAGAAAATGTGGGATATCATTTTATCTGTCATTAAAACAAGTGTTAAAAAATAAAAAAGCTTTGTTTCTATTTACATTTATTTCCAGAGTCTTTATACTATGAATAGGAGATCATAAAATGATACTTGATTTAAACAATTCAGTCCCATACAATGACTGCTCATCACCAAATGCCTCTGTCTGTAGAGGTATAAAAATCATAAAAGCCCGAAAGATGACCATATGGGGCTTGACAGAATAGGAGGGGGAAATGATTTCTGCGTCAATGTTATGTCGAACTTTTGTAAATATTACAGTTGCTGCAATATGTGTGGTGTGTATATCCGGATGTGGCTCTGATACTGACAAGCCGCCTTCCGTTTTAGGCGACCTTGCATATACTGCGGAAAAGGAGGAGTTGGAATATACACTTTTTATTCCCGAAGACGATACGCTTGTTCCTTATCTTGTGCTTACCGATGACTACAACAACACTGGAAATTGTCTGCTGCTTCGAAAATATATTCTTGACGAGACAAGCATCTTTAATGTGAACACCCCTTATTCCGGCTATTATGAATACAGCGAAATAGATCAGATGCTGGAACAGGATTTTCTCCGTAAGCTGTCTCCAGACGCGTCCGATCTCATCGTTCCCACAGAGATCCCCATTACCGCAAGGGAAAGTCTGCACGTTGGCGGAGACACTGTTATTGAGATCGAACGCAAAATCTTTCTGCTGTCAGCCACTGAAGTGGGGAAACCAGGGTCCAGAACCATTTTAACTGAAGGAGAAGCCCTGAAGTACTTTTTCAATAATGAGCAGCGAATTGCCTGTTTCGAAACTGGTGAAGCAGTACCCTGGTGGCTGCGGACTCCTGTTGCCTGGTACGACAATGTGGTCTGCGGCGTAGGAAGCAATGGTATTATAGGAATCGGCGGTGTGGGCACCATTAATGGGGATGAAAAAAATGGAGTCCGCCCTGCCTTTTGCATGCCCGCGGATATTCCGATATACCTTGGAGATGATGGATATTATGTCTTAGTTGCTCCGGGAGAAAACGAGATCCTCCCCACTGTTGTCAGACAAAAAAATT
>CALWDM010000047.1 GCA_944376695.1 uncultured Mediterraneibacter sp.
TAGCGGTCCAGAAACGCCTGGATCATTCCGGTCTGGGTATCTTCCGGCATAAAGTCCTTCTGCAGGGATTTCACATAATCTTCCATATCCGGAGAAAATGTCAGGAGAAATTCACCGCTGTGGTAGATCTCCATAGCCTCCGCCCACGCCTGAATGATATATTCTCTGGATTCTTTTTCATCCCGGTATATGGCAGTCTCCGCCTTCTCAGGACAGACCTTTACCGGCCCGAACCGCCGGTTTCCCGTCCGGTCAAAAGGCAGGAAAGCAAGATCATTGGAGGTACCACAGAATACACACTGACGGTAACGGTCTTCCGCCCTTCTCTCATAGGGGATCCGGTAAGTGTCCTTCTGTCTGCTCAGGAAAGATTTGGTCTCCTCAATGCTTTTGGCATTCGCCACCGCATTCATTTCCGACATTTCCACGATCCAGTGTCCCTGAAGATATTCATATACCTTCTTATCGTCCAAGCGCTTCACGTCATCAGTGAACCATTCATCTTTTATCGCCAGATATTTGAAGAAAGTCGATTTCCCGGTTCCCTGACCGCCCACAAGACAGAGCATGATATCGTATTTCTTCCCGGGTTCATACAGGCGGCTGATGGCCGCCAGCATGTGCATCTTCATAACCTCCCCGGAATATTCCGGATCCTCCGCCCCGAAGAAACGGGTCAGCATCCCGGCGATCCTCGGCCTGCCGTCCCACTTCAGGCTTTCCAGCAGATCAATGATCGGATGGAAACTGTTATCGTTCGCTACAATATCTATCGCCTTAGCGATCACCCGGTCACTGGTAAGTCCGTAATTCTTTTCCAGATACAAAGACAGGTTGTTCATATCCGTATCAGTCATCTGGACGCCCCTTCTCTTCCATGGAACCTTTTTCTTAATGTCGATCTGGCAGGTCATCTCATTCCTGCAGATGGCTCCCCGCAGGCAGGGATCATGTTCCAGAACATACTTGCAGTTCTGGATAGACTGCCGGATCCTTCCTTTCTCCGTCACTTCCAGATTGTCCCGGATCTCTTCCGGCGTCAACATTTCCTGCTCTACAATATGCTCTAATTTCTTCAACGACTCCTCGCTGATATTCTTCCATTCGCTGCTCAATCTTCTCCACCTCCTTCCGTTTGTAAATGAAAAATTCCGCCAGTTCCTCTCCGTCGCCGGTCAGAAGGATATCCAGATAATCATTGATCTTCCTCTCATTATCCAGTGCTTCCAGAAAACGTTCCTGCTCAAAAGGATCTGACTCAGACCCGTAAAACTGTTTCCAGAACCGGATCCATGACAGATAGTCAGTCAAAACCTTTACGGCATGATTTTTCCAGGTTGTGACCTTGCTTTTTACCGAAAAATGATACCGACTTTGTACCATTGAGGGCTTCCTGTTTCTGAAGTTCTTTTGAGTGTTCCTGTGCTTTTCCAATTTGATCGGAAGTCTAAAGTCTCCAATCAGTTTTCTGGCTGCATCAAACTGAGAGATCTCAAAGAGTCTGGCAGTAAAATCTATCACATCGCCTTTGGCTCCGCAGGCAAAGCAGAAATAATTCTGATCAATTTTCATACTTGGATGCCGATCATCATGAAACGGGCAACATGCCATTTTGTTCCTGTTGATCTTGATCCCATACTGTTCTGCCGCCTTACCAGCCGAAACAAATGTCTTGATTTCCTGAAATATGTTCACGTATAACCTCCTTCTTTGAAATTTTCGATTGTATTCCGCAGAAGTCTTTGCTATACTTTATTTGCGAGGCAGAGCATATCATTGACTCTGCGGAATTTAGTCCTTGCCAAACTATGCAAGGGCTTTTTCTTTTCTTACATCACGAAAATACCCTGTTTCTTCCCAGACTTTCCGATCCGGGCAGTAATAGCTGAACTCATTTGAATTTTCCATCTTCATTGCAACGCCAAATTTAAAAATTCCCTGACGGATCCCGAGCCGGATATAATGCGGATCTTTGCCGATTGCCTGTGCAATTTCTTTGATCGGAACATTTCTTCCCGTAAAGGGCGGGAGTTCAACATACAATTTGTTTTCCATTCACATCACCTCCTTCTCTTGGCTATATTCCTCATAGTTTCCTACTCCAATAATTCCTGCATATCAATATCAAGCGCCTGTGACAGCTTATACGCCACCTGTGGAGAACAGCTTTTCCCTGCTTTGATGCAGGATATGGTCTGTCTTGACACAGCGCTTTTATACGCAAGTTCTTTAATGGTCAGGTTTTTCTTTCCCATTAAAATCTGCATTTTTAATGCATTAATCCTCATACTATCACCTCCATTTTTCAAAAATATGAATTATTAGTTCGTATTTCATTATATGCATTAGAAATACATATGTCAAGATATATTTTTATAAATACGTACTTGAAATTCGTATTTCTGTGTGTTAATATGGATGAAAGAGAGGTGAAATCAATCATGAAATATGACACAAAACAGATTGGACTTAGAATCCGAACTGCCAGGAAACAAAAAGGCATGAATCAGACGCAGCTGGCAAATGCACTTGGCAAATCACTTCGCACGATCCAGAAATACGAAAGTGGTGAAATAGAAGTATCTATTGCCATGATCAATGAACTTGCCGGATTGCTCGATACTACTTCTACCTATCTGATCGGATACGAAACCGATAGCAGACCACTGACATATATGTCAGATGTTATGAAGTTTTTCTTTGAGCTAGATCAAATTCAGGAGCTGGGCTTTCGTATAGATGTAAAACGCCCGCCTGAGCACAATAACTGGGAGTGTTCTATTACATTTAATGGTAAAGACATGTCAGCATCAGAAAACGCAGATATGTGCCTGTTTTTAGAGGAATTTAACGAAAACAGAGAAGAATATGCCTCTTACCAGCACACTGCAAAATCCTATCAGGACTGGAAAGATAAGACATTAGCCTACTATTCCACTATCCCATTATCAGAGAAAGAGCAGGAAGAACTTTCAGAGGAGGAACGTATAAAACGAAGAAATGCTATTTTAAACAAACAGTTTGGAGAATAAGTCTCGTCGAAAGAAAGGAGACTTAACTTTATGAAATTACCAAATGGCTATGGCAGCGTAGTAAAATTATCCGGAAAAAGAAGAAAACCATATATGGTTCGAAAGACTACCGGATATCATATTGATCCTTTAAAGGAAAAGAAAGTCGCTGACTATATTATTATCGGATATACCGCAACCAAAGCAGAAGGTCTGCAGATGCTGGCAGATTACAATCATAATCCATATGATACCAGAGCCGCAAAAATGACTTTTTCGGAAGTATATGAAGAATGGTCTAAAAAGAAATATCCGACCGTATCAGAAAGCAACGTAAAAGGGTATTCAGCATCATACAAAGCCTGCACCATTCTTTATTCCAGAGTCTTTAAAGACCTGAAACTGGCAGACCTTCAGCAGGTCATCGACACCTGCAGGAAAAATTATCCGACACTTAAGAAAATAAAGATACTGTTTAATCAGTTATATGATTTTGCTTTAAAAAATGACATCTGCAACAAAGATTATTCTTCTTTCGTTGATATCGTTCAGTACAAGGACAGGAATCCGAATAAGCACAGCAGGAATAAATTTACAAAAGATGAAATCACCAAAATCTGGACGATGAAAGATGATAAATATTATCAAATCATCCTCATGCTTCTCTACAACGGTACACGTATTTCCGAGTTTCTTTCCTTAAAAAAGGAAAACGTGCATCTGGATAAGCAATACTTTGATGTGATTGAAAGTAAAACAGAGAATGGCATCAGAAAGGTTCCGATTGCGGACAAACTTCTTCCGTTCTATAAAGGCTGGTATGAATCCTGTCCGGGCTGTGAATATCTTCTGCATACAGAGGATGGTAAGCCTTTTAAGTACCGCAATTATTATGACAGCTACTGGACACCGCTTACAGAGCAGATCGGAATTAACCGGACTCCTCACTGCACCCGCCATACGTGCATATCCATGTTATCGGAGGCAGGCGTTCAGGACACTACTATCAAAAAAATTGTCGGTCACTCCGGAGCTATGAGCCTGACTGAAAAGGTTTATACGCATCTGGATGTACAGATACTTGTTGATGCCATAAACAAAACATTAGAGGAATAACTTTGTTGCAAACGTGTTGCAAATGCGTTACAAACGGAGCAAATTTCACCCCGTTTCACGACATTCCACAATGTTTCCGGAGAACTGAAAAACCCCGGAAACATAAGGAGTTTCCAGGGTTTGTAAGCATTTCGATATTCTCTTTTGATTATCTCTTGGAGAACTGAGGCGCGCGACGAGCAGCCTTGAGGCCGTATTTCTTACGCTCTTTCATTCTCGGATCACGTGTCAGGAATCCTGCGCTCTTAAGTACCGGTCTGTAATCAGCGTCAGCCTCAAGGAGTGCTCTTGCGATACCGTGACGGATCGCACCTGCCTGTCCTGTGTAACCGCCGCCCTTTACATTTACAAGTACGTCGAATTTATCTGTTGTGCCCGTCGCAACAAGCGGCTGGCGAACGACAACTTTCAGAGTCTCAAGTCCGAGATACTCATCGATGTCTCTTTTATTGATCGTGATCTTGCCCGTTCCCGGTACAAGGTATACTCTTGCAACTGATTTTTTTCTTCTTCCTGTTCCGTAATATTTTGCGTTAGCCACTGTTATATCCTCCTTTCAACCTCTCACTAAAATGTCAGTACTTCCGGCTTCTGAGCCTGATTTGCATGCTCTGGGCCAGCGTAGACATGAAGCTTCCTGATCATGCTTCTTCCCATAGGTCCTTTCGGGAGCATTCCCTTAACAGCCAGCTCGATCACTTTCTCCGGTTTCTTTGCCATCATCTCGGCAAGTGTAGTCTCCTTCATACCGCCTACATAATCGGAGTGATTATAGTAAATCTTCTGCTGAAGTTTCCTGCCTGTCACTTTTACTTTCTCAGCGTTTACAACGATCACATAATCGCCTGTATCAATGTGCGGTGTGTACTCCGGTTTATTCTTTCCTCTGAGCACCTTGGCCACTTCAGAAGCAAGACGCCCCAGTGTACATCCCTCAGCGTCAACCACATACCATTTTCTTTCAATCTTGTCAGGGTTAGCCATATAAGTTTTCATGGGTGTTCCTCCTATAAAATCATCAGATAACATTTACTTATATATGTGAAATCAGCATACTCCGGGGCCATGGCGCATACCGTTTCTCCTTTAGTCATGCTGTAATATTATAGTCCTCCGGCCATGCTCTGTCAATATTTTTTTGAATTTTTCATGCCTGTTTTCCTTCTTTTTCTGATCTGATTGTGGTACAATGACTACACATTCGTGCAATCTGAAGCGGCGCTTCCGCTTCTCTCCGCTCTGCGGGGATTATACCGGGATCCACGGCCCGGAAAGTAAATGCCGCTCTGCGGGGAAGCACTTATGCAGAATAAATTTAAACAGAAGGGGAAAAGAATATGTGGGCTTACAATGAAACTTTTTATCAGATATATCCGATCGGATTCTGCGGAGCGCCCGTGCACAATGACGGAGTGCAGGAGCACCGGATCCTGAAGGTCGGTGAATGGGCGGAATATCTCCGGGAGCTTGGGATCGGCTCTATTATCCTGAATCCGATCTTCGAATCCGACAATCACGGCTATGATACAAGAGATTTTATGAAGATCGACTGCCGCCTCGGAACGAACGATGATTTTAAGGCCGTCTGCAAAAAGCTGCATGACCATGACGTAAAGGTGATGCTGGACGGTGTGTTTAATCATGTCGGAAGGGGCTTCTGGGCATTTAAGGATGTCCGGGAGAAAAAGTGGGATTCCCCGTACAAAGACTGGTTCTGCATTAATTTCGACGGAAACAGCGGATACAATGACGGCTTCTGGTACGAGGGCTGGGAAGGCCACTACGAGCTGGTCAAACTGAATCTCCAGAATCCGGCAGTGGTCGATCATCTCCTGAGCTGTGTAAAGATGTGGATCGAGGAATTCGGGATCGACGGGCTCCGCCTGGATGTAGCTTACAGCCTGGACCATAATTTTATGAAGCGCCTGCGCTCTTACTGTGAAGAACTGAAGCCGGGATTCGCCCTGATCGGGGAGGTCCTCTTCGGGGACTACAACCTGATCGTAAACGACGAGATGCTGCACAGCTGCACAAACTATGAGTGCTACAAGGGCATCTACTCCAGTTTTAACAGCATGAACATGTTTGAGATCGCGCACTCGCTGAACCGCCAGTATGGAACAGAGCAGTGGTGCATTTACCGCGGCAAGCACCTGATGACATTTGTCGATAACCATGACGTATCCCGGCTTGCCACTATTCTCACAGACAAAAAACACATTCCGCTTGCCTACGGCCTGCTTTTCGGCATGCCCGGCATCCCGTGCATTTATTATGGAAGCGAATGGGGCGAGGAGGGCGCAAAAGCGCCGGATAACGATTACGCCCTGCGTCCGTGTTTTGAGGAGCCGAAACCAAACGGACTGACCGAACTGATTCGTGAGATGATCTCGGCGCGGCGCGCAAGCGACGCGCTGTGCAACGGTTCCTACCGCAGCGTCGTGCTCACGAACCATCAGCTCATCTTTGAGCGCAGGACCGACAGCGACCGGATGCTGATCGCGATCAACGCTTCGGATTCGGAATATACGGCTGATCACCAGGAACTTCAGGGCACTTTCGAAAAGGTTCTGTCTTACCCGCGCGGGACAGAAGCCGGAGGAATCTTCTGCGATGGTGCAGCCGCGATCCCGGCCTCCAGGGATTCCGACGCCTCCGGGGAGGGCGGCGCACCGGCCACGGAGACTGCCTCCGGAACTGTCGATGAGGCTGCCGCTGAAGCTGTAACCTTACAGGGACAGATCGTAATGCCGCCTTACAGCGTACAGTATTTTCACCAGCTGTAAACCGATCTGAGACAGAAATTCAGAGACTGTCAGTAAACAGATCGTCTTATTCAATCGCGCAGAATGCTTTTCCGGGTGTGGGGCCAAAAAACGCAGCCGCAGCGTGCTGCGGCTATGCTTCTGACCCGTGCGGCCGGAAAAGCAGACAAGCGATTTCGCATCGCCTGCCCCTCATCCCTTCACAGCCGCGCATACCGTATCTCCGCACGACTGTGTCTTTCCGGTCCGCACATTCTCTGCCTTCTCCCCGGAGGTCAGGAGGACCATCACTGCGGTATCCTTTCCGGCTTTTTTTATCTCATCCAGATCCGCTTCCACAAGTACATCACCTTTTTTCACCTTCTGACCGCCGCGGACCATCATGCGGAAGCCTTTCCCGTTCATGTCCACTGTGTCGATTCCGATATGTATTAAAAGTTCTGTCCCGTTTTCCAGGGTCATCCCGACCGCATGCCCTGTCTCAAACGCAATTCCGATTACGCCTTCCGCCGGAGCTTTCACCGTTCCGTCCGCCGGTTCCACAGCGAACCCGTCGCCCAGCATCTTCCGGGCAAACGTCTGGTCTTTCACCTCGTCCAGAGGGATAACCTTTCCATTGACCGGAGAAGCGATATCTACAGCGTTCTTCTCCGCGGAATCCTCTTCTGTCTGCCGCTGTGAGCCCGCGCTTTCTGTCGTATTTTCCACAGAAATGCTCCCTGACGGGATTTCCCCGTCCCAGCTGTCCGGCACAGTCACCTCTTTCGGTATCCCGAACATGCACGTCATAGCGAAGCAGAATACAACAGAAAATACAGATATGATAAAGTACCATATCAGCTGTCTTCCTTCATAGATGTACATCAGATAAGAAGGAAGCACTGCCAGCCCGTAGGAATTAGACTGGATGTTTAAGCTGGAAAGTACCGCCGCGCCAAGCCCTGAAGTACAGAGCATGATAATGAGCGGTCTTAAGTTATACCGAAGCTGGATCCCAAAGAGTACCGGCTCGCTGATGCCGAACAGCTGGGAGAGCATAGCGCCGATGCTTGTCTGACGCACGCTTTCCTTCTTTGATTTCACAAAGAACGCAAGACAGGTTCCCACGTTCGCGAATCCGTACATCGCGCAGAGCGTGATGACCGGGTTGAAGCCTGTGTTTGCAAGGAGAGAAGTCTCGATCATCGTGTAGGTATGGTGCAGACCTGTGATAACCAGGAGCGGGTAGGTTGCTCCGATGACAAACCCGCCGATGCCCAAGGGGAGGTGAACCAGTTTTTCCACGATATCTACAAGCCCCAGCTCGATCACATGCATCACCGGTCCGATGCCAAGTATGACAATAAGGAATGTGACGAGCATGACCACAAAGGGAGTCATGATAAGATCCAGCGCATTCGGCATGATCTTACGCAGCTTCTTCTCCAGATTTGCTCCGATAAGAGCAGTCAGTATGGCGGTCAGCACGCTTCCCTGGCAGCCCACGATGGGGATAGCGCCGAACGCCATCACTGCTTCTACGTCGCTGTTCGGATCCGCCACGGAGTACGCGTTCGGGAGGATCGGGGAGACCAGCATCAGACCGAGCACGATACCGATGACCGGCGTTCCCCCGAATACCCGGAACGCAGACCAGCATATAATAGCCGGAAGGAAGGAGAACGCTGTCTCCGTCAGTACGTTCACCAGCGTTACGATATAATCCGGTATCATCGAGGCAGACGCGCCGAAAAGCCCTAACACATTGTCGTTAAAGATACATCCCTTAAGTCCCAGGAAGAGACCGGTCGCGGCGATGACCGGGATGATAGGAATGAAGATATCGCCCAGCGTCCTCATCATCCGCCTGACGCCCTTCTGCTGTTTCTGGATGATCTCATCCTGTTCCTGCCTGGAGAGCGTCTTAAGCCCCATGCTCCCCATCTCTGCGTAGACCTTGTTCACAATCCCTGTCCCCAGTATGATCTGATACTGTCCCGCGTTGAAAAATGTCCCTTTGACCAAAGGGAGCTTCTCCAGCTTCTTTTCGTCGATCTTGTCCCTGTCTTTTACGATCAGCCTGAGCCTTGTGGCGCAGTGCGTCGCTGATAGGATGTTGTCTCTTCCCACGATCTCAACAATCCGGGCGGCAGCCTGCCTGTAATCCATTCCTGCCATCTGTTTTTCCTCCTCTTTTCTCACTTCTTGCATCTTATCTGTTCCATTCACACCGGCGGAAGCCGTGTTCCTTCTTTTCCTGCCCGGCAAAACCGTGTCCGCTTCCGTCACCGTACTTTTATGAGCGCCGCCTGATAGGGTCTGAGTATGATTTTTCCGTCCTGTATCCCAGGCGCTTCCATGTTCCCCCATATGGGGAGCGCCTCCCCGGGCGGGAGAGCCTCCGCACACTTCTCTGAGGCAAAGTTAAAGAAGCAGTATATCTCTTCCTCCTCTGTGTATCGCCGGTAAGCGATCACATCATCTCCTGAGCTGACCGGAGCAATGCCCCCTCGTGTCAGTGTCTCGCTGTATGGTCCGTTCTGGCGGAATGCGATCATCTCTTTATAGAATCCGTAGATGCTGTCCGCATCTTTTCTCTGCGCCTCAGCGTTTATCTTCGGATACTCCTCCGTCATGCCAAGCCAGGGCGTCCCCTCTGTAAATCCGCCGTATCGCCCGCTGTTCCAGGGGAAAGGAGTCCTGGCGTTATCCCGGCTCCTCAGGTTCACGATGCGCAGCGCATCTTCCTCAGATAATCCCCCCTCTAAAGACCTGTGATACTGGTCGATGCTGGAGAGATCATTAAACTCACCGATAGACGACCTCTCAAAATCCACCATCCCAAGCTCCTGTCCCTGGTAGATAAATGGCACCCCTCTCAGGAAGAAATACATGGCTCCCAGCATCTTCACCGCATCTGTATTGTACTGAGCTTCCTTCAAATATTTTGAAGCGGCGCGGGGCTGGTCATGGTTCTCGATAAAGTTGGCGGCCATCCCGTACCTCTGCATGGTCATCTGGTTTGAGAATATCTTCTCTTTCAGTTCCTTCACGGTCCAAGGCAGCCGCTTGAACCATTCGCTTCCGGATGCGATGTCAAGATCCGCGTAGCGGAAGTCAAATATCATGTCAAAATATCCGTTGTCCCCGATAAAATCCTGCATCAGGTCATAGGGCACGCCCGCCGCTTCCGCCACTGTCACGCACTGATGTCGGTCAAAGGTCTCTCTCTTTAACTCTCCCAAAAACTCTCCGATGCCTGGCATCACCCTGGACGCCTTCGTGCATTTCGCGAGCCCGTCCGCTCCGTCCGGCTCCCGGTCCGCCCAGGTCAGGTCTTTCTTGATAAAGGAGATCGCGTCAATACGGAAGCCTGCTATCCCCCTGTCGAGCCACCAGTTCACCATATCGTAAAGCTCCCTGCGAAGCTCCCTGTTCTCCCAGTTCAGATCCGGCTGCTTCTTTCCAAAAGTATGGTAATAGTATTCATCTCTTCCCGGAACCTTCTCCCACACGCTTCCTCCGAAGATAGATCTCCAGTTATTGGGTCTGTCTTTCCCCTGTCTGAAAATATAATAGTCATGGTACTTGCTTCCCGGATCCTTCAGCGCCTGGCGGAACCACTCGTGCTCGTCAGAACTGTGGTTGATGACCAGATCCATCATGATCTTTATCCCTCTTTTGCCTGCTTCCCGTATCAGTTCATCCAAATCCTCCATCTCCCCAAACTCCGGCGCAAGCGCCCGGTAATCCGAGACGTCATACCCATTGTCGTCCATGGGTGACCGGTACACAGGACAGATCCAGAGCATGGTCACGCCCAGATCCTCCAGATAATCCAGCTTCCCGGTAATTCCCCGGATATCCCCTATTCCGTCGCCGTTGCTGTCCTTAAAGCTCTTCGGATAGATCTGGTAGATGACCTCTTTTTCCCACCATTTTCCCACACCTGGGCCCGTTCCCAGCGCCCCTTCCGTTTTACTGTTCTGTCCGCTCATCCTCTTATCTCCCTTCCGTCTGTCTGTCACTGTGATCTGCTTCGATGATGCCTCTGCGCGCAAGCTCCCGGTATATCCCATTCTCCAGGGGGCTTTCGCACACAGCGTCCGCATATCCGAGCAGCTTCGGACTTCCGCTGCTGACCGCAATCCCTGTGCCTGTGGACTTAAGCATCTCGATGTCATTCTCTCCGTCTCCGAAGCTCATGCTCTCTTCTCTTTTGATGCCAAGGTAACGGTTCAGAAATTCCACCGCTCTTCCCTTCCCGCACTGCGGCGGGAGAAGCTCAATATATGCCCGTCCGTTCCACTCCTTTTTCTGAGCTGTCCCGGACACTTCTCCGAACTTCGCCTGCACACTTTCTATCTCCTCCTGCGCTCCGATAAGACAGATCTTGTGTATCTTTCCACGCTCATTCCAGAGCTGAGAGAAGTTATCCTCATAGCCGATCCGGTTTTTCTCCCAGTACCATTGTTCATTCTCCCCGGATATCTTCCTGTGGACGTCCTCCCGGTAAAACTCTGCCGCAATGCCATTCATATAGATCTCCTGCTCTGACTCAAGAGAAGCTCCCAGATTTCTTTTTCGTATCACCTCCAGAATATCCGTCAGCGTCTTTTTCGAAAAATGTTCCCGTTTTAATAACTCTCCCTTGAACTCAATATAGCATCCTCCGCCAGATATCACGCCGTCCGTTTCCATACACCGGACGTCGTCCTGGATACTTCCCGGATTCCTCCCAGTGCAGATAAGAATGAGTATGCCCTTTTGCCTGCACTTTTGTACTGCTATTTTCGCACTGTCCGGTATTCCCTCCAGTTCGTCTCTCAATGTGCCGTCAATGTCCAGGTAGATGATCCTCGTCATATCCTTCCCCCCTTCAGTTATCTGTCATCTCTGCCCGCTCTCCGCCTTGTCTCTCTCCCTCTCCTCTGTTCAAGGGAATAGTATCAAAAAACAAAAGGCCATTCAACAGAATGGCCTCAGTTAAAATTTATGTACACTTTCTGTACATAAATTCAAATTATAAATTTTTGTACACCTCTTAACACTCATCTTCGGGGCTTTGTGCGGGATTTCGCTCAGCTTTGGCTGACTGGTAATTCCTGTAAGAGAGATAGAGAAATTCGATCAGTATAAAATACGGGGTCGCGATCTCATACTCCTGGTCCACTCCTGCGGGCATCTGGATCGAATTGATATACAGATTCTCCCCGCACAGGGACGCCAGCGTATTATTCTTAAGCCGGGTAATAGATACAGCGGGCACATGGTTCGTCCTCAGCGCCCCCGCTAGGTCCACCACTGCCTGGGATTCTCCTGAGAGGGAGATCAATATGACCAGATCCTTTGGTCCCGCAATCTTCTGGAGCGCCCTGCACATGTCGTGTCCATGGATATGGACCATCTCTTTTACAGGGAGGAAGATACGCTTCATCTCGCTCGCCGCTCTCGTCTGCGACGAGCCGCTCCCGTAGACGAATACTCTCTCCGCCCGCTCCAGGCACTCAAATATCCCTGTCAGATCCCGTTTCACCAGGTCGTCCATCATCTTGTGATAGCTCTGCGTCACCTTCTCCATCAGTCCCTCAGAAGAGGACTTTCGCTCCTCCATATCCAGCTTCACGCGGGCTTTCAGTTCCCCGTATCCGGACAGGCCCAGCTTCTTTGCAAATCGGACCAGCATAGTCTGGGAAACACTGCAGCCCTCCGCAAATTCTCCGATCGTGCAGACAGCGCATTCTCTGTAATGCCCGGTCAGATAATGGCAGATATATCTCTCGTTCTCGCTGAAACTGTCATAATGCGCATTCAAAAGCTCCTCTATCCTCAACGTTCGTCTCCTCCTATCCCTGCGCATCTTTTCTTCGAGTATATCAGATGGGGGACTGACACCCGCCATTAATACTTTTTTGCCGCTGGCCAGGTGAAAAAGCGGGTGTCAGCTCCTGTCTGATATACTCCATATATCTCACAGTCAGGATATCCAGCAGGATATAAAAAGCAGCTACCATCTCGTAGCTTTCCCTCCCAGTCTGGTATACGGTCCTTGTCCCAACGTACAGATTCTCCTGGCACATCCTCGCCAGGGTGTTATTCGCCCACCGTGTGAGAGACAGGGTGCGTATCTCCACTCCCCGGACACATCGCATGACCCTGATCGCTTCCGCACTTTCCCCAGACAGAGAGATCGCCGCGAAAAGGTCATTTTCCCGAAACCGCTCCCGCGCGAGCTCCACCTCGCCCAGGTCAAAAAGATCCACACAGTATTTCCCAAAGATCAGGAATATCCGCCTGAACTCCTCCGCGACCGCCTTCTGCTCATTTCCCGAGCCATAGAGATAGATCGCATCTGCCTCAGATATCATCCGGCAGACCCGGGAATAGTCGTGATCTTTGAGTTCCTCTATCATCGCGTGATAATTGTCTACGATATCGCTCATCCGGAACACCGTGTTCTTCTGCTGCTCCCCTTTCTCAGAAAGCAAAAGCCGGAACTCCGCAAAGGTCCCGATACCCAGTTTTTTCATAAAGCGGACCAGCGTAGTCCTGGATATATTCAGAAACTCTGAGAGCTGCGTGCTGTTCATTTTTCTTACCGTATGCTTTTCCCGGAAGATAGTGTTCGCGATCTCCCGGTCATTTGCTGTAAGCAGATCATAATTTTTATTTATCAGTGCCTCAAGACGCATTCCCGTCCTCCTGTCGTCCGCCATGCGGGCATCCGGCAAACAGCCGGACCGGCCGCGCAGGATACTTTTTATTCTTGCTTACAGTTCTACTATCTTCGGCTCATGCCCCATCGCCGGGATCACCTTTTCCATCAGATCTCTTGTCCGAAACCGTAAGCTCGATGTATTAATGCACGGATGGCATGCAAAATATCCCGCTTTCAGCACATCTCCATCGATCAGCAGCTGCACGCGCTTATCCCGGTCATTCATCAGCCCCATCACACTGACAGAACCCGGGGTGATATCCAAATACTCCTGCATAGCTTCCGGCTTTGCAAATGACAGCCTGGAAGAGCCGATCTGGGCGGACAGATATTTCGTCTTAAACGGTTTGTCTCCGGGGATCAGCAGAAGATAAAACTCCGTTGCCTGCCTGTTGCAGAGAAACAAGTTTTTGCAGATCGCGACCGGCTCCTCTGCGCCTTCACTGAGTACACGGTCGATCTCATCGCATGCCTCCATGGTCATGGCAGCCTCATGGTCCACTCTGCCGTACTCTACTCCGAGAGAATCGAGCAGGTCATACACGCGCATCTCCTTGTCCGGCCTGACCTCCGCACTCTCCGGCCTGCCTTTTAACAGCTCCATAGCTTTTACCTCCGCATTGTGAAATAAGTATATTTATCTTGCAGTCATCAGCAGATACAGATAAAACAGTATGATCACTGCCACGATGCCGATAAGGATCCATTTCAGCTTCTTTTTCATAATGCTTCTCTCCTGTCGTTCTTTCTGTTTTCATTCTTTCCGTTATTCGAAAACGATTTCATACTCATCCAGATCATATACCTGCGCGAAAAAACTTGTCAATATTGTTTCCGCATTTTCCCGCGCCTTTTCAAGAAGTCCGTTTGCCACAGCGTTTTCTTCCGCTCTGTCCTTCAGCTCCACCATGGCCTCGTTATTTTCCTCCAGCGTGATCTGCTGAAAGATGCTTTCATCTTCAAGATACACCTCAAATGAATCCAGGTCGATCTCATTGCTCAGAACTTTTACTTCCGGAAGTTTCACATTGATCTTTCCATCCGCTGCCTTCCACTCGATCTCTCCAAAATCAATCCCCGCTTTTATCTCAACATCATAGCTGTATATGTAATGGCTCTGTGTAAACGGGATCTCAAACAGACCGAAAAACTCTCTCGCATCCTCTATATTCTCTATTTCCGTACAGCGCGCCTCCTGGGTTGCCAGCTCACCGATATCCTCAAAACCGATCTTTGTCGTTTTTCCGCTGTACGTAAAATAGCTTACCGTGCCAAACACTGCGACTGCGGCGACTGCGGCGAGGATCACTACAGCAGAGGCGATCCTTGCTGCAAGGCTCTTTTTGAGCAGTGTCAGGAACCCCTTGCTTTTTTTGCCCTCTCTCTTTTCTCTGACCTCATTTTTACCATTCATGGACTCAGCCCCCTCTTTTTCTCTTTTGTATAATTTCTTTCTTATCTTAACACAGCCTCTCACAGTTTCAGCCCGCGGTACCGGTTAAAGCAGGCAAAGATCTCCTGCCGCCTCGGCATCGCCATACAGGAAACGCTGGAACTGCTCTCGCACAGTGCGGCCAGAGTCCCCTTCTCGATCGCCTGTTCCAGTTCTTCTGCGACCTGCCTTAAGTCTTTCCGCCCGCTCAGGATATGCCTCTGCGCATACCGTATACAGTAGCCGAGCGCAGTGACCTGCTCGCTGTCCGTGATCTGCTCCACATAGTGCAGGTCGATCGTCTCTTTATTGATCATGACGCCCTCTTTTGCCAGCGTCTTCATCTTGATCCTGTCATTCCCGCGGAATACCTGGGACGGCTGAGGGCATCGCCTGAAGTCCGGCTTTGCCGCCGGGGTCTCCGGCCCGCTGATCATCGGGAAGTCCTTTGCCGCTTCCTTCGCGTACTCCGTAATATCCTTCGGGACGTAACGGTCCATCTGAATGATGCTGTCCGCGATATGGAAATACGCGCCCGAGCTTCCCGCGACGATGACCGTGGAAATGCCGTAATCATCATACAGCTCCCGGATCCGTTCGATAAACGGTGTGATCGGCTCCATATCCCGGTGGATGACCCTCTGCATCAGCTCGTCCCGGATCATGAAGTTCGTGGCGCTGGTGTCTTCGTCAATGAGCAGAAGGGAGGCACCCGCCTCAATGCTCTCTACCACATTTGCCGCCTGAGAAGTACTGCCGCTGGCGTCCTCTGTACGGAAGCCGACGGTATCCTTCCCGTTCGGCAGGTCATTGATAAACATGGAAATGTCCGTCTTCTGGATGCTCCTTCCGTCCTCGGCGCGGATCTTCATCGCCGTGTCGTCCGTGATCACATATTCCCTGCCGTCGCCCGCGATGTGGTTGTACACTCCCAGTTCAAGAGCTTTCAGAAGCGTCGACTTCCCGTGGTAGCCCCCGCCCACGATCAGGGTGATCCCTTTTCGGATCCCCATCCCCGTTATCTTCCCGCGATGGGGCAGATCCAGGGTCACCTCCAGTTCTTTCGGAGACTTGAATTTCACGCCGCCTTTCATCGGCCGGGGCGAGATACCGGACTCCCTGGGGAGGATGCTGCCGTCCGCCACAAAAGCGCAGAGCCCCATTTCGGGCAGCTTTTCCCTGATGTACTGCTGATCCTCAGCCAGGTCTATGATCGAGCGCAGGCGCTTCGCGTCCATATTTTTATAGAAAAGCGATGATTTCACGCACTCCGGCACAAAATCAAACAAGATCTTCTCCAGTTCCCGCGCGTTGATGGTCCGCCCGTTCGCAGGGAACCCGATCTCCATCCGCAGGATCAGATCCCCGCTCTCCGAATCGATCTGACAGGCAGTCCTCTCCAGCACTTCCTGGTGGCAGCGGCTCACAGAGATGAGTCCGCTTTTTCCGGAGCCTTTTGCCTTAAAGGCGAACTGCTCCGCCCTTCTTCCGAACTGGCGCGTCAGTTCGTCCTGAAGCGCGACCCGCTGATGACGGTCTTTATACAGTTCTCTCGGGAATCCCGCCGTCTTCCCGCCGACGCGGACACTCACTTTGGACGGGGACGCGAACGGATCTCCCTGGACATGGTCAATTGACAGCACAAAGCCCGGGAACTGGTACATCCCCTTTGTATCTTTATAGGCAGGATAACCTCTGTGGTCGATCCTGTTCAACAGGTTTCTGAGATCAGTTGATGACTGCATAGATCTATTTCTCCTTTCACCGCATTTTCATATTTTCCGGAAACGCCCTTACAGACATAGTGCTTTCCTGCACGAAAATGCATCTTCTGAGTCTTATTCTACCCTCAGAAGATGCATTCATCAACCTTAAATATTTATCCGCCCTTAAACTTCAAAGATCAGGTCGCCGTAGGACGGCATTGGCCATGCCTCTTTGTCCACGATCATCTCGAGCTGGTCGACCGGATCTCTGAGAGCGTCCATCGCCGGGTGCACCACATGGTAATACTGCTGCGCTTTCTCCTGACCGTCAGGCATCTCAGACACTTCCGCCGTCACTTTTTCAAGTTCCATCAGCGCTGCGCGCGCATCTTTCAGGAGTACTGTGATCTCTGAGAGAGTCTCCTCCTGTACATTGGCGTCCGCACCAGCCTGTTTCACAGCATTTACCGTGTCCGCAAGCGTCTTCGTATATTTAATGATTGCCGGGAGGAACTGCTTCCTCGCCATATCGATCATTGTACGCGCTTCAATGTTGATCGCCTTTGAATAATTCTCATAGCTGATCTCCGCCCGGGACTCCAGTTCTGCTTTCGTAAAGACGCCAAATTTTTCAAACAGACCCACAGCCTTATCCGAAACAAGCGCCGGAATCGCCTCCACCATAGACCGGATGTTCGGGAGTCCGCGCCGTTTCGCTTCCTCCACCCACGCCTGTGAATATCCGTCTCCATTAAAGATAATCCTCTGATTCTCGATCGCATATTCTTTGATCAGATCATGAACGGCTTTCTGGAAATCCTCTGCCTTTTCCAGCACCTCACAGGCTTCTGCAAAGGCTTCTGCAACGATTGTATTAAGTACGATATTCGCTTCTGCAACGGAATCTCTGGAGCCCACCATACGGAACTCAAATTTATTTCCCGTAAATGCGAACGGTGATGTACGGTTTCTGTCCGTCGCATCTTTTGTAAATTCCGGAAGCGTGCGCACGTTTGTCTCAAGATGGCCGCCTTTTAAGCTGTGTGTCGCTTCTCCGGTACTGATAAGCTGCTCGATCACATCTTCCAGCTGTTCCCCGAGGAACACAGAAATGATCGCCGGCGGCGCCTCGTTTGCGCCTAATCTGTGGTCATTGCCCGGATCCGCCGCTGATTCCCTCAGGAGATCCGCGTGGCGGTTCACTGCCTTCAGGATACAGGTGAGCACCAGAAGGAACTGGATATTTTCATGAGGAGTTTTCCCCGGGTCAAGCATGTTGATGCCGTCGTCCGTTGTCAGAGACCAGTTGTTGTGCTTTCCTGAGCCGTTTACTCCCTTGAACGGTTTCTCATGGAGCAGGCATTTCATTCCGTGCTGACATGCCACACGCTTTAAAGTCTGCATGATGATCTGATTGTGGTCCACGGCAATGTTTGCCTCCGCATAGATCGGCGCCAGCTCGTGCTGTGCCGGAGCCACCTCGTTGTGCTGTGTCTTTGCCGTTACGCCCACCTTCCAGAGTTCTTCATTCACATCTTTCATAAATGATGCGATTCTCTGCCGGATCGTCCCGAAATAATGATCGTCCATCTCCTGTCCTTTTGGAGGCATAGCCCCGAAAAGAGTGCGCCCTGTGTAGATCAGATCCTTTCTCTGAAGGAACTTATCCGCATCTACCAGAAAATACTCCTGTTCCGCTCCCACAGACGGCGTCACTTTTCTGGAAGTAGTGTTTCCGAACAGCTTCAGAAGTCTGAGCGCCTGCCCATTGATCGCCTCCATGGATCTCAGAAGCGGCGTCTTCTGGTCGAGAGCCTCTCCTGTATAGGAACAGAATGCCGTGGGAATACAGAGGATCGCCCCGGCCGCATCCTGCCTTACAAACGCCGGAGAAGTGCAGTCCCACATGGTATATCCTCTAGCCTCGAATGTAGCTCTCAGGCCTCCCGATGGGAAGGAAGAAGCGTCCGGCTCCCCTTTAATCAACTCTTTCCCGGAAAAACTCATCAGAACTTTCCCGCTCGGCTGCGGCGCCGAGATGAAAGAATCATGCTTCTCTGCCGTAACTCCTGTCAGCGGCAGGAACCAGTGCGTATAGTGCGTCGCTCCTTTCTCGATCGCCCACTCTTTCATCTCATGCGCGATCACATCTGCAGTCTCAAGATCCAGTTCTTTTCCTTCCTCGATCGTCTTTTTCAGATTCTTATAAATCTTCTTCGGAAGACGTTCCTGCATTACAGTATCATTAAATACGTTTTCCCCAAAAATCTCTGCTACCTTGATTGGTTCTGTACTCATTATTATCCCTTCCTTCCTGTCTGATTAGAAATGTTCTGCTCGCAGACTGCCGCATTGAGTTGAACTGCATCAGCCTGTTCACAAAAAAAGGGCACTCCAAGCTCTGTTGGAACGCCCTCGTTCATTTCTATGTCAGTCAGTATAACTCACCTGCCCGAAAAAGGCAAGTATTTTTACTTCTAATTTTTATTCAGGTCGTCTGAAATTTTTTCAGGCTTTTCCGATCGAGCCGAATAATTCCATTTTTTCTTTCACTTTCGCCATGATAGCCTCTGTGCCCGGTTTCAGAAGCTTACGCGGATCAAAGCCCTTGCCCTGTCTGTCTTTTCCTTCCTCGATGTATTTGCGTGTCGCCTCTGCAAATACGAGCTGGCACTCTGTATTTACGTTGATCTTCGCAACTCCGAGATCAATTGCTTTCCTGATCATGTCGTCCGGGATCCCTGTTCCTCCGTGAAGCACGAGGGGCATATCCCCTGTCTTCTGCTGGATCGCGTCCAGAGTCTCAAAACTGAGACCTTCCCAGTTGTCCGGATATACTCCATGGATATTGCCGATGCCTGCTGCCAGGAAATCAATACCCAGGTCAGCGATCCTCCTGCACTCGTCCGGATCCGCGCACTCGCCTCTTCCGATCACGCCGTCTTCCTCGCCGCCGATGGAGCCAACCTCAGCCTCCAGTGACATATTGTGCTCATGTGCGATCTTAACAAGCTCTGTTGTCTTAGCCACATTTTCGTCGATCGGATAGTGTGAGCCGTCGAACATGATAGAAGAGAACCCTGCCTCTACGCATTTCAGGCACCCGTCATAGCTGCCGTGGTCCAGATGAAGAGCTACCGGAACTGTAATGTTCAGCTCCTCAAGCATCCCGTTTACCATTCCGACGATCGTCCTGTAACCTGCCATATATTTTCCAGCGCCCTCTGAAACTCCAAGTATCACAGGAGAATTGCACTCCTGAGCTGTCATAAGGATCGCTTTTGTCCACTCAAGATTGTTGATATTGAACTGACCTACTGCATAGTGTCCTGCTTTTGCTTTCTGAAGCATTTCTGTTGCTGATACTAACATACTTTTTTTCCTCCAATTCTGACTTCCCTGCCGAAACGATCGCGCCCGGCTTCCGGGGTTGTTTGACTGTTCTGTCCCTTTTTCTATTATATCCCATCCATGATAAAAACACAATCTAATTTTCTTCCTGTGTTATTCACTTATGATAATGTCACCTTAGGATTCTCTTGAGATAATGTCACTTTTTGATAAACTATAAAACTAT